>NZ_JACASJ010000001.1:0-133748 GCF_013391025.1 Enterobacter sp. SECR19-1250
TGGCAGCAAAGTGCGCCGGGGAACTGAACTGTTCCAGCAGATAGCATTCCAGCGGGTGAAGTATTGCCATTTTTATTCTCCTTATTACTCAAACCATTTATGTTTGTTTTCCAGAGCGGGTAGACCAAGATAGGGTTCAGCCAAATCTGACGGGGCATCCTGATAACCCCACCCCGTCCTCATACGCTTTCCTGTATACTCTTTATCCAAATTTTTTGGGTCTACCACAATCTGTACCGCACCACCTTCCAATGAATACTCCGGAGCTGTCTTGTTAATTTGCGTCCCCGCCCGCCCTTCCCACACCTTCAGCGGCTTACCGGGTGGTACGGTATACACCACATATTCACCATTCTCATTCCAGCTTTTCCATACCGCAAGACGGCGTCGCCAGTCGCTTTTCGATTTTAGCGAATTAAATACATCTTCCCGCATCCAGCAAATACTATTATCGCCGGAGGCAGGATCAAGAATACGATAAATTTTCTCGCCAGGAACAATTTCAGCAGCACGCATAGAAGCATCAAAGGTATTGAATTTACCATTCAGCGGGGACCTGCTATTTTCAACATAGCGAATATCAGGCCATTTATCTGCAATTTTATTCAAGTCTCTATCACGTAATTTTTCCAATGCAGGATATTGCGCCTCAATACCCTTATCTACCCATCCTGGTTTTTCATTCTCAAAAAACTGAATTTCTTTATTAGCCCGCTTTTGATAATTCCCTAAAACATGGGTATTATCTCCTACCCGCGCACGATAAAGGTTATCGCCTTCAATCCTCAGGCGGTTAGCCAGTTTTTCCAGATAGTCGCTTACCGGCCCCAGCGCTTTCGCCAGCATTCTATCCGCCTGCCCGCGCACCTCCATCAGCATATCCCAGAGATCTGCTATCGGACGGCGCAGTGATTCCGGCCCCCATGACATTACCGTATCCAGCAGACTACGAGTTGCAGATAATAGTTCATCAAATGCCTTCAGTAATGGGGCTACCGCAAGTGTACTTTTCAGCGCCCGTAACTGCTGCTCAAGATAGTGGTAGGCATTGTAAATTTTCTTCGATTTAAGCGTATAGCGTACTGCGGGTATCGACAGAAAATCATCCAACAAGCTGATACTCTTCTCAATAGATGCCGCAATCAGACTTTCATTAGTCGTTGCTTTTAGAAAACCTTTTCGCCCTGACAATAACAAAACTTTCACTCCTCCTTTTAGGAGGGAACCAAGTGTCGGGAAGAGTCCAAGTAGTGTCAGTACTAATGCCACCCACGACCAGATATTGTTGTTGTCCTCTTTAATCTTTTTACTGTTAGCTACCAGATCACGAATATCACAAATCTGATCCACTAAAGGGATCATTGATATAAGTGTCCCCGTCACCACCTGTCCGGTAGTCTGATTATCGTTAAAGTCACCCTGAATAGTTTCCCATACCCATACCCCTGCTGCTTCCATTTTCCGGGATAAGCCCGAAAACCAGCCATCCGGCGCAGGCTGATAAAATGCCAGCGCATTCTGAAGATCCTGATCCATGTTATCCTTCCAGTTAACCGATAAATGATGAAGAAGTGGCCTGAGTCAGCTTTGAATATGGAGGCCATGGGGTATCTGGTAATGGTTCGGGCAACTGATAAACAACTTTTGCCCCTTCTTCCGGAACATTTTTATGCAGAGCATAACCATTCTTATCAAGCTGTCCCTGTAGTACCTTTCCACCATCAAACGTCACCGTATAGGCAGCATCTGCTATCGGCTGATTACCCTGGTCAAAAAAATTCAGGGCAAGATTTACCATTCCGGTGATTTCACCTGGAAGCGTTGCCAGTGCCATTTTCTGGTTCGCTTTCTGCTGTCGATCATAATGCCCGGCTCTTGTTCGGTAATCCCCGAGCGTCGCAAATTCAATCGCGTTCGCATCCAGCGTGATATAACTTCCCCCTCCGTTCAGCGTGATCTTCTTCTTCGCAAGGATCTTGATTTCATCTTCCGTGCAGACGATGCTGATTTCTTTTCGTGCCATCAATTCCATCATATCGTTCTGAGCCTGCACCTGCACCGGCCCCTGGTTGGCGATAAGTTTTATACCGAGCTTTCTCACAAACACGCTCAGCGTGTTCCCCACCCCGATAAAGAAATCCTTCACCACGCTGAGATCGGCATTTTTCCCTGCCGCCGCTATCAGGTTCTGGCCCGCCGACAGTTGCAAGTGTTCACCGCTGGCTATCCCTGCCCCCTGTGGCGCGCTCAGCAGAATCACCGCCTGCTTCAGGTCCGCCAGCTTCTCCTCCAGCAATGTCACCTGCGCCTGTAAATCTGCCGGGTTTGCCGTCGCCATCTGCGCATCATCCGATATCGCCTGCATCTGCGCCCGGGCATTACTCAGCAGGGCTGTCGCCGCGGCCATCTCACGCACCTGGCCCTGCGCCTTCGGCTGCCCGTCCGCGCTGATGAAGATCCCCTTCTGCGCCCGTATCGCGCCCCACGCATCTGTACGCAGCTCAAATCCCTCGCCACGGGGCTGTTTTTCACCGTCAACCAGATGCCCCAGGTTCAGTTGGCTCTTGCCTCCGTACTCTGTGCTGACCTTGATATGCTCTTTTCCGCGCGTGTCATCGAGACGGATTTTATTGTTCGCTGGGGTGCGCAGGACGTTACGTCTGTAGTTCTGGATGGTGACGTGGTCGGCGTGCGCCGAGTCGTGCAGTACGCCAGCAATGTACGGCCGGTCAGGGTCACCCTGCTCAAAGGCTATCGCCACTTCCGTTCCTGCCAGCAGCGGCAGGTGCAGGCCATATGTGTCCCCCGCATACGGGCGTGCCTGACGCACCCACAGACTCTCCTCACCGGGCTGCCAGTGGTCGCGGTCCAGCAGCAGGTTCACCCGGTAGCGGCCGTCCCGGTCAATATGACCGTAGATATCGTTCTTCTTCGTGCTTGTCACCCGCGCCGGCAGCGTGCCCGCCATCACCGGTTTGTTACCCGACTGTGGGCGGAAGCAGTAATTCTCCGAATACGGGATTGCGTCAAATTCCACTTCATAACTGCGGTCGCGCCGGGCGAGGCAGTGCATGCCGGTAATCACCACGCCCTTGCGGAAGGTGTCCGTCACCTCCAGCCCGCCGGTCACCTTCAGCTCCAGGCCCGGTGCCAGCGTCGCGCAATTTGTTTTCCCGTTCAGCCGGGTCTGGTTGTTCAGGTAGCGCTCGTGACGTAGCCGGGCATACAACGCCCCGCTCTCTGGCGCCGGGTTGCGCTGCCCGACGCTGCCCGGGGTCAGGTAATTGTCACCCCAGTGGTACGCCTCGCCGTAGGTGGTGCTGTCGCCAGAAGTGACATCCGCGCTCAGGCTCATATCCTCAGGCGCGTTTCGGTAGTTGTAGTCGCGGGTGAATACCGACTGCTCCACCACGTTGTGGTGGCTCACTATCTCCCATACCGACTCCGTGCCGCTGTCGTGCTGCCCGGACGGCGGCACTGACGGCAGCGTAAGCCCCCGCTCGTAGTGCTGTGGGTCGTCGTGAAAAGCCACAACATCGATGTGAAGCCGGGTGTCAGCGGTGAAACGGAACCAGATACCCACCTCCCCGAGCAGGCGGGTGATAAAGCGCAGGTCGTCCTCGCCATACTGCATCACCTGTTCGCGCCTGGGATACTCATTCGCAAGGGTGAAGACAAAATCCTCCCCGCGCATGCCGTGGCGGGTGCGCAGGATATGCTCCACAATCTGTGGTACCGACATGTCCTGGTAAATCCGGTTCTGGTGGCTGCGTGAGAGCAGCGCAAGCCGCGGCTGAAGGGTCAGGGAGTAGCGGGTTTCATCTTTTGATGTTGAGAGACGTTCAAACGCCGTCACTACGCCCTGAATCGTGCGCACCGGCTGCCGGAATTTAATTCCGAAGCCCTGATCCACCGGTGCCTGAAGGATGAAGGTTGCGTCCTGCATCAGCATCTGCTGCGCCGTGATGGCGTGGTCGGTGCTGGTGAACTCTGTCACGTAACGGAACGGCTCGCTCAGTGCCTCATGGCCTTCAAAGGCCAGCACGTCCAGGGGAGAAGAACAGCCACGCACTGTTAACAGATGGTGGCTGTGATCGAAACTAATCTTATTAAGCATGGTGGATAATATTTCCCTAAAAATCCAACAGCTCATTTATAAGACTAAAAAAGTGCCAGGTAAATATAAAACTTAAATATTATCAAATATTTACGTGGTGCATGTTTATATAAAAAATATCACCATCAAGAATAATTTATTCAATGCTTTCAGCCTCTGCTCAAAAATAAATAATCAAGTTTAGTACTTGATTATGATATTAATCATATACAGGTGATTGATTTAACCGCCGCGGCAAAGCGGGTTAATCCATCTTCAATATCGTTCTCTTCGACCACCAGCGACGGCGCAAAGCGCATCACGTCCGGGCCAGCGTTGAGCACCATCACCCCTTCGTGAGCAGCGGCGTGCAGGAAATCGCGTGCGCGGCCTTTGTACTGCGGCTTCAGCTCAGCGCCAATCAGCAGTCCCATGCCACGGATCTCGCTGAAGACGTCGTAGGTTTCGTCGATCTGCTGCAGATGTTTCACGAACAGCTCGCGCTTCGCCTGAACGCCGCTTAATACCTCCGGCGTATTGATGATATCAAACGCCGCACCGGCGATGGCGCAGGCCAGCGGATTTCCGCCGTAGGTGGAGCCGTGTGAGCCGACATGGAACGCGGAAGCGATCTCCTGGGTGGTGAGCACCGCGCTGACCGGGAAGCCGCCGCCGAGCGCTTTGGCGCTGGTCAGAATATCCGGCGTCACGCCGTAGTGCATATAGGCGAACAGGGAGCCGGTACGCCCCATCCCGCTCTGGACTTCATCAAACACCAGCAGCGCCTGATGCTGATCGCACAGCGCGCGCAGCCCTTTGAGGAATTCCGGCGTTGCCGCCGTCACGCCACCTTCACCCTGAATCGGCTCAACCACGACCGCGCAGGTATGGTCATCCATCACCGCTTTCACCGCATGCAGATCGTTAAACGGCACATGAATGATATCGGCGGGTTTCGGACCAAAGCCGTCGGAATACTTCGGCTGGCCGCCAACGGAAACGGTAAACAGTGAACGACCGTGGAAAGCGTTATGGAAAGCGATGATTTTGGTTTTGTATGGGCTGTGGCGTGTGGAAGCGTAGTAGCGCGCCAGCTTGAAGGCGGTTTCGTTGGCTTCGGTCCCGGAGTTCATAAACAGCACGCGCTCGGCGAAAGTCGCGTCAATGATCTTGCGCCCCAGGCGCAATGCCGGTTCGTTGGTAAAGACGTTGCTGGTGTGCCACAGGGTTTCGCCCTGGGTTTTCAGTGCCTCGACCAGTGCAGGATGGCAATGCCCCAGCGCCGTCACCGCAATCCCCCCGGCGAAATCCACGTACTCTTTCCCCTGCTGATCCCAGACGCGGCTGCCTTTTCCCTTTACCGGGATAAACTCGGCCGGTGCATAAATCGGCAGAATGACTTCATCGAATGTCGCGCGGGTAATTGCAGATTGTTCAGTTGCCATGTCATGACCATCCATTTTATGTCACATTGATTGTGAAAATATAATCACAAAATATGCATAAAAAATCACAGCAAGGCAACAGATATTCAGCGATTGAGGAAATTAGCCAGCAGCTGGTGCCCCTGTTCGCTGAGAATACTCTCCGGGTGGAACTGCACCCCTTCGAGATCCCATTCACGATGGCGAATGCCCATGATCTCCTGCGTCTCGCTCCAGGCGGTCACCTCAAAGCAGTCGGGCAGCGTCGGCGGGTCAATCACCAGAGAATGGTAGCGCGTGACGGTTAACGGGTTATTTAACCCGCTAAACACGCCCGTGCCGGTGTGGGTAACCGGGGAGGTTTTACCGTGCATCACCCTGGCAGCACGGACGATGGTGGCGCCAAACACCTGCCCGATGGCCTGATGGCCAAGGCAGACGCCAAGAATCGGCAGCCTGCCAGCGTAGTGGCGGATCACATCCAGAGAGATTCCCGATTCCGATGGGGTACACGGCCCCGGCGAGATAACGATTTTCTTTGGGGCCAGCGCGTCAATCTCGGTCAGGCTGATGTCGTCGTTACGGCGGACAACCACCTCTGCACCCAGTTCACAAAAATACTGGTAAAGGTTCCAGGTGAAGGAATCGTAGTTATCAATCAGCAGAATCATGGCGGCTCCCGAAAAAAATGCCGCCCTATTCTACTCAGATTCCCGCGCTTCGCTCACTACTTTGGCAAAGATAGCGTTCAGGGCGGACAAATCTCCCGTTGCGCCGCTCTGGTTAGCCGCGACCCACTGCTCAGGATCGATATCGCGCCAGTCCAGCAGGTAACCCGCATGGATCGCCAGCTGTTCAAAGAAAACACGCTGCGCAATGCCATTACCGCTCGCAAAAGGATGCAGCATATTGATTTCACACTAGTAATGGCTTATCCGCTCGATAAACTCCTCTTTCTGAAGACCCACCAGGTACCGGTCGCTTTCCAGTGCCGACATCAATTCATTGCCCATCTTCTCAATGTATTCGAAATGACAAAAAGGAATGTCCCCTTTGAAAATATCGTCCGTACGGTATTCACCTGCCCGTTTCATCTCTCTGCGATACAGATGGCGGTGAATAAGGCACAGATGGGGCAACCCAGGCGCTGAAGGCCCAAGTTCCAGCGTCTCAATCTGGGGATCTGAAGGACCATGACCCTTTTCAAGGAGACAACTGGCCTGAAAATTGACGTTACGCTGCTGCTCCCAGAGACGGGATTTTTGCTTATCGGTGAGTTTTTTCACTTAACGCCTCCCTGAATATGTCCGTTTGCCAAAGTATAAGCAGCAAAACGCGCTTTCGCAGGGAGGGCTAACAACACGGGCGAGACGCGCCCGTGTCAAAGAGGATTACGGCAGTACTTTTGCAGAGAGGATCACGACCGGTTTGGATGGTACATTCTGGTATGGCCCAACGTCGTGGGTCTGTACCTGAGAAATCTTGTCCGCCACATCCATCCCTTTTACCACTTTACCAAACACCGCATAGCCGAAGTCACGCTGGCCGTGGTCGAGGAAGGCGTTATCCGCCACGTTGATAAAGAACTGGCTGGTAGCGCTGTCTTTATCCGCCGTACGCGCCATGGCGATGGTGCCACGGGTGTTCAGCAGGCCGTTGTCCGCTTCGTTTTTGATCGGTGGATTCGGCTGTTTCTGCTGCATCTGCTCGTTGAAACCGCCGCCCTGCACCATAAAGCCTGGGATCACGCGGTGGAAGGTGGTGTTGTTGTAAAAGCCGCTGTTTACGTAGTCGAGGAAGTTTTTCACAGAAACCGGGGCTTTCTGGCTATTCAGTTCCAGCTCAATATTCCCTGCGGAGGTGGTCAGCAGAACATGAGGGTCCCCTTTTGCTGCCAGCGCAGCCGGGGAAACGGCAGAAAGAGCAAACACAGCTGCGACAGCCGCCAGTGTTGATTTGAGCATGAGAATTCCTTAACAAAGCGCAGTATAAAAAGCGAATGGCTTGATTCTAAAGAGCAGTATGAACGGAGACCAGCCTTTTACCTAATTTTACGAAATTGAAACAGTTGTTACCGCGCAAACGATTGGTTGTGACGCAATTTTATGTGATCACGATCACATAAAAACCTGCAATGAAGCTCATATTTTCTTTAAAAGATATGAATGGATCACTTTCGCGACTAAAATCTGCCCGCTCTCAGCGCCTATCCGGCGCTTTTCTTTTCCTGAACAGGCCAGACATGACTAACAGCAATCGTATCAAGCTCACATGGATCAGCTTCTTCTCCTACGCCCTGACCGGCGCGTTGGTGATCGTCACCGGGATGGTGATGGGAAATATCGCAGACTACTTCCAGCTGCCCGTTTCCAGCATGAGTAACACCTTCACCTTCCTCAACGCGGGGATCCTGATCTCCATTTTCCTGAATGCCTGGCTGATGGAAATTGTTCCGCTGAAAACGCAGCTGCGTTTTGGTTTTGTGCTGATGGTCGCCGCCGTGGCGGGTCTGATGCTGAGCCACAGCATCGCCCTGTTCTCCGCCGCCATGTTCGTGCTCGGTCTGGTCAGCGGGATCACCATGTCGATTGGTACCTTCCTGATTACCCATATGTATGAAGGCCGTCAGCGCGGCGCGCGCCTGCTGTTTACCGACTCCTTCTTCAGCATGGCCGGGATGATTTTCCCGATGGTCGCGGCCGTTCTGCTGGCGCGCAGCATTGAGTGGTACTGGGTCTACGCTTGTATCGGCCTGGTTTACGTGGCCATCTTCATCCTGACCTTCGGCTGCGAATTCCCGGTTCTGGGTAAAAAAGCACAGACCACGGCAGAGCCTGTGGCGAAAGAGAAATGGGGTATCGGCGTACTGTTCCTCTCCATTGCCGCACTGTGCTACATCCTGGGTCAGCTGGGCTTTATCTCCTGGGTGCCGGAATACGCCAAAGGTCTGGGCATGAGCCTGAACGACGCGGGTAAACTGGTGAGCGATTTCTGGATGTCTTACATGTTTGGCATGTGGGCGTTTAGCTTCATCCTGCGCTTCTTCGATCTGCAGCGCATCCTGACCGTGCTGGCAGGCCTGGCTACCGTGCTGATGTATCTGTTCATCAACGGTTCCCCGGACCACATGCCGTGGTTCATTCTGACCCTGGGCTTCTTCTCCAGCGCCATTTATACGTCGATCATCACCCTGGGCTCCCTGCAGACCAAAGTGGCCTCGCCGAAGCTGGTGAACTTCGTACTGACCTGCGGCACCATCGGCACCATGCTGACCTTTGTGGTGACGGGCCCGATCGTCGCCCACAGCGGTCCGCTGGCGGCGCTGCACACCGCTAACGGCCTGTACGCCGTGGTGTTCATCATGTGCTTCATCCTGGGCTTTGTAACCCGCCACCGCCAGCATAACGCTGCAGCGGCGTCGCACTAATCCCTGCGCCCCTCTGCGCTACGCAGAGGGGCTGTTTCTGGCAAAACTTATCTCTTCTCCCCCGCTATCCATCTGGATCCAGGTCTGCGCCAGCTGCGTGGTGGCAATAATCCGCCCCTGTCGAATGGACCAGCGCACCGGCACCTGACAGCGTACCGCCTCAAACCCACTCTCTGCAGGCAAAATCACCAGGTTCGCCGGGTTCCCCGTCTCAATACCGTAATCGCTCAGGCCAAAGGTGCGGGCGCTGTTATGGGTGATCAGGTTCAGGCCGCTGTCAATTTGCGGATAGCCCATCATCTGACAGACGTGCAGTCCCATATGCAGTACCTGCAGCATATTGCCGGTACCGAGCGGATACCATGGATCAAACACATCATCATGACCAAAGCAGACGTTAATGCCCGCCGCCTGTAGCTCCTTCACGCGGGTAATGCCCCGACGCTTCGGATAGTCGTCAAAGCGCCCCTGCAGGTGGATATTCACCAGCGGATTCGCCACGAAGTTAATACCCGACATCTTCAGCAGGCGGAAGAGCCGCGAGGTGTACGCGCCGTTGTAAGAGTGCATGGCGGTGGTGTGGCTAGCCGTGACCCGCGCGCCAATGCCAGCTTCATAGGCCAGCGTGGCGACCGTCTCCACAAAGCGGGACTGCTCATCGTCGATTTCATCGCAATGAATATCCAGCTGACGGTCGTATTTCTTCGCCAGGTCAAAGGCGATATGCAGGGACTGCACGCCGTATTCCCGGGTGAATTCGAAGTGCGGGATGGCACCCACCACATCCGCGCCCAGCGTTAATGCCTCTTCCAGCAGCGCCGCGCCGTTCGGGTAAGAGAGAATGCCTTCCTGCGGGAATGCCACGATTTGCAGCGTCACCCACGGGGCGACCTCCTGTTTAACCTCCAGCATCGCCTTCAGGGCGGTAAGCGTCGGGTCGGAGACATCCACGTGGGTGCGGACAAACTGGATCCCGTTGGCAATTTGCCACTTCAGCGTTTTCCATGCGCGCGCTTTGACATCTTCATGGCTGAGCAGCGCCTTACGCTCCGCCCAGCGTTCAATCCCTTCAAACAGCGTGCCGGACTGGTTCCAGTGTGGCTCGCCCGCCGTCTGCGTGGTATCCAGGTGAATATGTGGCTCAATAAACGGTGGAATAGCAAGTCCGCCGCGGGCATTCAAGACCTCATAGCTTTCGCTGTGGGTCTCGTCCATGGGCGTGATAGCACCAAACCGACCGTTCTCGATGGCGATCTGCCACAGCCCTTCGCGATCCGGTAAACGAACATTCTGCACAAGCCAAAGCGGTGTTGTAGACATACCTTTCCCCTGAAAAACGCGGCTGAAATTAAGGAGTACCTGTTTTTCCAAAAATAGCCACTCTTTTTGTACATAAATCGACGACAACGAAAAGCCAGCGATTTCCATAACTTATAAAAATCCTGACAAATCATACATCTACCACCTAGGGAGTAGGCGAAGGCGTATTTGATTTGCATCAATAAGTGCCCCTGCTGAATCGTTAAGGTAGGCAGTAATAGAAAAGAAATCGAGGCAAAAATGAGCAAAGTCAGACTCGCTATCATCGGTAACGGCATGGTCGGCCACCGCTTTATTGAGGATCTTCTCGATAAAGCCAGCGCTGAGCAGTTCGATATTACCGTGTTCTGTGAAGAACCCCGCAAGGCGTACGACCGTGTGCACTTGTCTTCCTACTTCTCCCATCATACCGCCGAAGAGCTCTCTCTGGTGCGTGAAGGTTTCTATGAGAAGCATGGCGTAAAAGTGCTGGTGGGCGAACGCGCTATCACCATCAACCGTCAGGAGAAAGTGATCCACTCCAGCGCTGGCCGTACGGTTTTTTACGACAAGCTGATCATGGCGACTGGCTCATATCCATGGATCCCGCCTATCAAAGGTTCGGAAACGCAGGATTGCTTCGTTTACCGTACCATTGAAGATCTCAACGCCATCGAATCCTGCGCACGCCGCAGTAAACGCGGCGCGGTGGTCGGGGGCGGCCTGCTGGGTCTGGAAGCAGCCGGAGCGTTGAAAAACCTCGGCGTTGAAACGCACGTCATCGAATTTGCCCCGATGCTGATGGCCGAACAGCTGGACCACATGGGTGGCGATCAGCTGCGCCGTAAGATTGAAAGCATGGGTGTGAAAGTCCACACCAGCAAAAACACCAAAGAGATTGTGCAGGAAGGCACCGAAGCGCGTAAAACCATGCGCTTTGCCGATGGCAGCGAGCTCGAAGTTGACTTTATCGTCTTCTCAACCGGTATTCGCCCACGCGACAAGCTGGCCACCCAGTGCGGTCTGGCAGTTGCCCAGCGCGGCGGGATCATGGTGAACGATACCTGCCAGACCTCCGACCCGGATATCTATGCTATCGGCGAATGTGCCAGCTGGAATAACCGCGTGTACGGTCTGGTGGCGCCGGGCTACAAAATGGCGCAGGTCGCCGTTGACCATATCCTCGGAAACGAAAACGCCTTCGAAGGCGCGGACTTGAGCGCCAAGCTGAAGCTGCTGGGCGTGGACGTGGGCGGCATCGGCGATGCGCATGGCCGCACGCCGGGCGCGCGCAGCTACGTCTATCTCGATGAGAGCAAAGAGATCTATAAACGCCTGATCGTCAGCCAGGACAACAAAACCCTGCTCGGTGCGGTGCTGGTGGGCGACACCAGCGACTACGGCAACCTGCTGCAACTGGTGCTGAACGCCATCGAACTGCCGGAGAATCCGGACGCGCTGATCCTCCCGGCGCACGCTTCCAGCGGCAAGCCGTCTATCGGCGTCGATAAACTGCCGGACAGCGCGCAGATATGCTCCTGCTTCGACGTCACCAAAGGCATGTTGATCTCCGCCATCAACAAAGGCTGTCACACCGTTGCGGCGCTGAAAGCGGAAACCAAAGCCGGAACCGGCTGCGGCGGCTGTATTCCTCTGGTCACACAGGTGCTTAACGCCGAACTGGCGAAACAGGGCATCGAAGTGAACAACAACCTGTGCGAGCACTTCGCGTACTCTCGCCAGGAGCTGTATCACCTGATCCGCGTGGAAGGCATTAAATCCTTCGACGAACTGCTGGCCAAGCACGGCCAGGGCTATGGCTGCGAAGTGTGTAAACCGACCGTCGGCTCCCTGCTGGCCTCTTGCTGGAATGAGTACATCCTCAAACCAGAACATACGCCGCTACAGGACACCAACGACAACTTCCTGGCAAATATCCAGAAAGACGGGACTTACTCCGTTATCCCACGCTCTGCGGGCGGTGAAATCACCCCGGAAGGGCTGGTGGCCGTGGGCCGTATCGCGCGTGAATTTAACCTCTACACCAAAATCACCGGTTCCCAGCGTATCGGCCTGTTTGGTGCACAGAAAGATGACCTGCCGGAGATCTGGCGTCAGCTGATTGAGGCGGGCTTCGAAACCGGTCACGCGTATGCCAAAGCGCTGCGCATGGCGAAAACCTGCGTGGGCAGCACCTGGTGCCGCTACGGCGTGGGCGACAGCGTGGGCTTCGGCGTCGAGCTGGAAAACCGCTACAAAGGCATTCGTACCCCGCACAAAATGAAGTTCGGCGTCTCCGGCTGTACCCGTGAATGTGCCGAAGCGCAGGGGAAAGACGTGGGGATCATCGCCACCGAGAAAGGCTGGAACCTGTACGTCTGCGGTAACGGCGGGATGAAACCACGCCACGCTGACCTGCTGGCGGCCGATCTTGACCACGACACGCTGATTCAGTATCTCGACCGCTTCATGATGTTCTACATCCGTACCGCCGACAAACTGACCCGTACCGCTTCCTGGCTGGATAATCTGGAGGGTGGCATCGACTACCTGAAGTCGGTCATCATCGACGACAAGCTGGGGCTTAACGAACATCTGGAAGCCGAGATGGCGCGCCTGCGCGCGGCGGTGATTTGCGAGTGGACGGAAACCGTCAACACGCCAGCGGCACAGACACGCTTCAAACACTTCATCAACAGCACCCAGCGCGACCCGAACGTGCAGGTAGTAGCAGAGCGCGAACAGCATCGTCCGGCGACACCTTATGAACGTATTCCGGTGACGCTGGTGGAGGAAAACGCATGAGCCAGTGGGTAAACATCTGCAACATTAACGACATTCTGCCGGCAACCGGCGTCTGTGCGCTGCTGGGAAACGAGCAGGTCGCGATTTTCCGCCCTCGCCACGACGAACAGGTTTTTGCCATCAGCAATATCGACCCGTTTTTTGAGGCCAGCGTCCTCTCCCGCGGGCTGATTGCCGAGCATCAGGGTGAACTGTGGGTCGCCAGTCCGCTGAAAAAACAGCGTTTCCGTTTAAGCGACGGACTGTGCATGGAAGATGAAAGCTACTCGGTGAAGCACTACGACGTTCGCGTGAAGGACGGCCAGGTGCAGTTAAAAGCCTAACCCCCCGCCTTTCCTATAGGAAAGGCTTATGACCCCTTATGGGTAACGGCAGGAAAAACCGTATGTTTCCGGCGATTCCTGCTGTTATTCTGACGTCAATTCTTACCCCCTCCATGAATGCTGTGAGGTAATGTCGTGGACCACCTGCCGATTTTCTGTCAATTACGCCATCGCGACTGCCTGCTTGTGGGTGGCGGCGATGTGGCTGAACGCAAAGCCCGCTTGCTGTTAGAGGCAGGTGCCCGTCTTACGGTTAACGCCCTCGCCTTCGCACCACAGTTTGAAGCCTGGGCGAAGGAAGGGATGCTCACGCTGAATCAGGGGGAGTTTAACGAGTCCCTGCTGGATACCTGCTGGCTGACTATTGCCGCGACGGATGACGATGAAGTGAATCAGCGCGTTAGCGATGCCTGCGAAGCGCGCCGTATATTCTGCAACGTGGTGGATGCGCCGAAAGAAGCCAGCTTTATCATGCCGTCGATAATCGACCGTTCACCGCTGATGATTGCGGTGTCGTCAGGTGGCCGCTCGCCGGTTCTCGCCCGCCTGCTGCGGGAAAAACTGGAAGCACTGCTGCCGCAACATCTTGGACAAATTGCCCACTATGCAGGGCAACTGCGTTCACGAGTGAAGCAAACCTTCGCGACCGTGGGCGAGCGCCGTCGCTTCTGGGAAAAATTCTTCGTCAATGACCGGCTGGCCCAGTCGCTGGCCAATCAGGACGTGAAGGCGGTTGAAGAGACGACCGAGCAGTTACTCTCTGAACCGCTGGATCATCGTGGCGAGGTGGTGCTGGTAGGCGCAGGCCCCGGCGATGCGGGATTACTGACGCTGAAAGGACTCCAGCAGATCCAGCAGGCCGATACCGTTGTGTATGACCGTCTGGTCTCCGATGAGATCATGAATCTGGTACGTCGCGATGCGGACCGGGTGTTTGTGGGTAAACGTGCGGGTTATCACTGCGTGCCGCAGGAAGAAATTAACCAGATCCTGCTGCGGGAAGCGCAAAAAGGAAAACGTGTGGTGCGCCTGAAGGGCGGGGATCCGTTTATCTTTGGTCGCGGCGGCGAGGAACTGGAAACCCTGTGCAACGCAGGTATTCCGTTCTCTGTGGTGCCTGGCATTACGGCGGCATCCGGCTGTTCGGCATACTCCAGTATTCCATTGACCCATCGTGATTACGCGCAGAGCGTGCGTCTGGTAACGGGGCACCTGAAAACCGGCAGCGAACTGGACTGGCACAACCTGGCTGCCGAAAAGCAGACGCTGGTCTTCTATATGGGGCTGAATCAGGCCGCTACGATCCAGGCGAAATTACTGGAACACGGCATGGAAGCGCATATGCCCGTCGCGCTGGTGGAAAACGGCACCTCCATTAAGCAGCGCGTGGTAAATGGCGTGCTGACACAGCTGGGTGAGCTGGCGCAGCAGGTTGAAAGCCCGGCGCTGATTATTGTCGGCCGCGTGGTCGAGCTGCGCGATAAACTCAACTGGTTCTCAAATCACTAGCGCATATTCTCCCCCCTTCGAGTAGTCCTTAACCGGACTACTCCCCTGTTACCGCTGTCGATAACATACCTCCCGCGAAATGGAACTTTTCCATTTATTCCCTCGTGTTACATCCAATTTAGTTTTTTTAAGACAAGGAATGCGTATGTTCAAACTGGCTAAAGCTGCCGTTCTGGTAGGCCTGTTATCGACTCTGACGGCCTGCACTGGCCACGTGCAAAACACCAAAAACAACTGCAGCTACGATTACCTGCTGCACCCGGCGATCTCCATTTCGAAGATCATCGGGGGTTGTGGCCCGGCGGCACAGCAGTAAGCTGTTTTACAGGTGTAAAAAAACCGGGGATTCCCCGGTTTTTTTGTTTAGAAAAGTGCGGCGTGGGCCCTATCCCACAGGGAGAGGGTACAAACCCTAAAACGGTAACGCCGTTACCGTTTTGCTTTTACCTACGGCTTCGCAACAAACCCAATCGCTTCGTACACCGCTTTCAGGGTTTCTGACGCGCGCGCGCTGGCTTTTTCAGCGCCCTCTTTCATCACCTTCTGCAGGAAGGCTTCATCGTTACGGTAGCGGTGATAACGCTCCTGCAGCTCGGTCAGCATACCGGAAACGGCATCCGCCACTTCGCCTTTCAGGTGGCCGTACATCTTGCCTTCAAAGTGCTGCTCCAGCTCAGGAATGCTCTGGCCGGTCACACCGGAGAGGATATCCAGCAGGTTGGAAACCCCCGCTTTGTTCTGTACATCGTAGCGCACAACAGGCGGCTCGTCGGAGTCGGTCACGGCACGCTTGAGCTTTTTAACCACCGATTTCGGATCTTCCAGCAGGCCGATAACGTTGTTGCGGTTATCGTCAGACTTGGACATCTTTTTGGTCGGCTCCAGCAGCGACATCACGCGTGCACCAGATTTTGGAATAAATGGCTCTGGCACTTTGAACACTTCGCCATACAGGGCATTAAAGCGCTGGGCGATATCACGGCTCAGTTCAAGATGTTGCTTCTGGTCTTCACCCACCGGTACCTGGTTAGTCTGATACAGTAGAATGTCAGCCGCCATCAGCACCGGATAGTCAAACAGACCGGCGTTGATGTTCTCGGAATAGCGCGCGGATTTATCCTTGAACTGCGTCATACGGCTCAGTTCACCAAAGTAGGTGTAGCAGTTCAGCGCCCAGCCAAGCTGTGCATGCTCCGGCACGTGAGACTGAACGAAGATGGTGCTCTTTTCAGGATCGATCCCGCAGGCCAGATAGAGCGCCAGGGTGTCCAGCGTGGCTTTACGCAGCTTCTCAGGATCCTGACGGGCGGTAATAGCATGCAGATCCACAATGCAGTAAATGCATTGGTAGTCATCCTGCATGCTAACCCACTGACGTAACGCACCCATGTAGTTACCAATGGTCAATTCACCTGACGGCTGGGCGCCACTAAAAACGATGGGCTTAGTCATTTTTCAATTCCTGATGTTCACTGTATGAAAGCCCGAGTGCGGGCAACAAATCTTTGAAGCGATCGAACACGACGTCCGGCTCACTCAAGGTAATGGCCTCACCGTAGTTGTAGCCATAGGTTAACCCCACGGAGGGACAACCCGCCGCTCTGGCAGCCAGAATATCATTGCGTGAATCACCGACAAAGAGCAGCTCAGCAGGTGTTAAGGATAATTTTCCTGCCACCAGCAACAGCGGTTCCGGGTGCGGCTTTTTATTCTGTACGTCATCACCGCCCACAATCACGGTGAAGTATTTCGCGATATCCAGCGCGTCCAGCAATGGCGCAACAAACGGCGTCGGCTTATTGGTAACCAGCCCCAGCGGAATGCCTTTCGCATGCAGCGCGCTCAGCGTTTCCTTCACGTCCGGGAACAGGAAGCTGCCTTCTTCAACGGTTTCTTCGTAGAAACGGTCAAACAGTTTGCGCAGAATCCGTAGCTGTTCTTCCTGCGGGATATCCGCGTGATCAACGCTCGGTTTGCCCTGTGCGGAACGTTGTGACGCACGCTCCTGCCGAGCCCACGTCAGGGCGCGCTCCATCAGGACATCTGCGCCATTACCAATCCACGTCACGACGCGATCTTCGCCCGCGACGGGCAGTTCAAGGGCATACAGCGCCTGGTCGACGGCGCTCGTTAAGCCCGGCGCGCTGTCGACCAGCGTGCCATCGAGGTCAAATGCAATACCCCGGGTTGCCTGCAATTTATCCATGACTTACCTTCGCCAGCTCGCGGCGCATTTCATCAATGACTTTTTTGTAATCCGGTTGGTCGAAAATTGCCGAACCTGCAACGAACATATCCGCGCCCGCAGCCGCAATTTCACCAATGTTATTCACCTTCACGCCACCATCCACTTCCAGACGGATGTCATAACCGGACTCATCAATACGACGGCGCACTTCACGCAGTTTATCAAGCGTGTGAGGAATGAATGACTGCCCGCCAAAGCCCGGGTTAACGGACATCAGCAAGATAACGTCCAGCTTATCCATCACATAGTCGAGATAGCTCAGCGGCGTTGCAGGGTTAAAGACCAGGCCCGCTTTACAGCCGTTTTCTTTAATCAGCTGCAGCGTGCGGTCAACGTGTTCAGACGCTTCCGGGTGGAAAGTAATGATACTGGCGCCCGCCGCGGCAAAATCAGGCACGATGCGGTCAACCGGTTTCACCATCAGATGGACGTCAATGGGCGCGGTAATACCGTAGTTACGCAGCGCCTTGAGCACCATGGGGCCAATGGTCAGGTTAGGAACGTAGTGGTTATCCATAACGTCGAAATGGACGACATCCGCACCCGCGGCGAGCGCGTTAGCAGTGTCCTCACCCAGGCGGGCAAAATCGGCCGACAGAATTGAGGGAGCAATCAAAAACTGTTTCATCCGCATCTCCTTGAAATGTGTTTACCGGCGGGCAAAACGGCTCAGGGGCGATAAAGAGCCAGGAGTTCGTCCACCTTTTTACGTGTGCCGCCGTTGCTGCTAATGCTACGCCGCACTTTGACCTGAAAATGCTTCGCGGCTTTGTACCATTCGCGCGTATCAGGGGTATCGTGATTCGAAATTAACACCGGAATTCTTTTGCTGACCAGCTTTTCCGCCATCTCCGCCAGACGGGCCTGCTCGGCCGGACTGAAGCTGTTGGTGTGATAGGCGGTAAAATTCGCCGTCGCAGACAGCGGGGCGTAAGGCGGATCGCAGTAAACCACCGAGTCTACGCCCGCCAGTTCCATACACTCTTCATATGAGAGGCAGTGGAATTCTGCATTCTGCGCTTTTTCAGCAAAGTGATACAGCTCGTCCTGCGGGAAGTAAGGGCGCTTATAGCGGCCAAACGGCACGTTGAATTCCCCGCGCAGATTATACCGGCACAGGCCGTTGTAACCATGGCGGTTGAGATAGAGGAACAACAGCGCCCGACGGAACGGATCCTGGCTCTGGTTAAACTCAGTGCGCAGCTGGTAGTAAACATCCGGATGATTGTTCTCGGGCGTAAACAGCTTGCGCGCCTCTTCCACATACTCATCGGTACGCAGTTTGACGATGTTATAGAGGCTGATGAGATCGCTGTTGATATCCGCCAGGATATAACGAGAAAAATCGGTGTTCAGGAACACCGATCCTGCGCCCACAAAGGGCTCGATAAGACACTCGCCTTTAGGCAGGTGCTTTTTAATATCATCAAGCAGGGGGTATTTCCCCCCTGCCCATTTCAGAAAAGCGCGATTTTTTTTCATGCTGACTAACTGATTACACCTTCTCCGGCTGTGGAGAAAGCTCCGACAGCATCCTGCGCTTTAAACATTACTTAAGATCGGCCTGAACCTGATGAATGGGCTTCGCCCACGGGTTTTTCGCCTGAACGTCTGCTGGCAGTGTCGCCACGGCACGTTTCGCTTCATCTTTAGAAGCATACACACCGCTCACCAGCACATACCACGGCTGCCCGTTACGGGTCGTCTGATAAACCACGTAGTTTTTCAGATTCGATTTCTTCGCCCAACCGTTGAGGTTGTCATAGTTGGACGAACTGCTCAGCTGCAGCGTGTAGTTACTGGATGGCGCAGATTTCAGTGAACCGACGTTACCCGTCGTTTTACCGGCTGTGCCAGCCGATGCTGTGGCGGTTGCAGCTGGAGCCGTTGTCGCCGCAGGTGCAGTGGTGGTGGCCGTGGCTTTCGGTGCAGTCTGCGTCACTGGCGCTTTTGCAGGCTCGCTTGCCGCAGCGGTTTCAGTCCGTTTCGGCTGCGCCGGGGTCGCTTTGACTTCTGGTGCTTTTACCACAGCCTGAGGTTTGGTTTCACGCTTAGGTTCAATGACCGCCTGCTTACGTTCCTGACGTGGTGCAGTCTGAGTCTGACGCGGCTTGCTTTCGGTTGCTGCGGTTTGTGGCTGAGCGTTGCCACCGCGAACAGGCGCAACGGTTGCAGGTTCAGTTGGCAGCGTAGAGTTCACCACGACGTTATCCACCTGCTGCTGGTTTTGCGGCTGCATCAGCGCGTTGTTCAGATCGCCCTGAACTTCTACACGCTGCTGGCCTTCTGGCGTGGCAGGTGCCTGATTCTGAGCGGGAGTAGAAGAGACTGGCGGCAGGGAAACATCCTGCGGCGTCGTTGTGTTACTGGCGGTCTGCTCTGCGGAGGTGGTCCCCGGCGCTGGCTGTGCACCATTTGCCTGATCTGCCGCATCGTTACCGGAGAGGTTGATGCTCTTCTCAGTGGAAGCCGTTTGCTCGCCAGAATTCGTGGAAGGCGCTTTCAGCGCGGAGCCAATGCCGACAATCAGCAGCACAAGCACCAGAACGCCCAGTCCCATCATGATGTACTGGCGGGAGGCCGGTTTCTGCGCGGCCGCTTTTTTACGTTTACGCGGGCGACGCTCTACTGGCTCTTCGTCCATTGAATCTTCTTCGGACTCATAATCCTCTTCTTCTCGCTCATCACGCGCATTGCGGCTACGTGAAGGGCGACGATCGTCTGCATCCAGATCAACATCGTCAAAGTTGATCTGCGGCTCGTTATCACGTTCTGAAGATTGACGAGAACGACCAGTACGACGATCGCTGGGATCGGGTTTCAGCTCGTCTTCTGGTTTGAATTCATCCATTTAACACCCCACTCAAAGGCTTATGCCTACGACTTTGCATTTCGCCTGAAGCTAAACGACCACTGATAACAGTGGCCTGACCTTTCTAGTTGTTACGCCTGCTGACAATCAGCGATAGCGCCAAGAACGACATCGTGCGGCACTCCGCCGCGCACTTCACTCTTCCCTATTGCAAGCGGGAGTACAAGACGCATCTCACCTGCCAATACTTTTTTATCGCGCATCATGTGGGGTAAATACGCTTGCGCCGACATCTCCTGCGGCCCGGTTACCGGCAAGCCAGTACGTTCCAGCAGTGCGATGATACGTGCCGTCTCTTCCGGTTTGAACTGACCCAGACGTTCGGAGGTACGGGCAGCCATCACCATGCCAGCAGCGACAGCTTCACCGTGGAGCCAGTTTCCGTAACCCATTTCGGCTTCAATCGCGTGGCCAAACGTATGCCCAAGATTCAGTAAAGCACGTAAGCCCGTTTCACGCTCGTCTGCTGCAACAACTTCTGCTTTCAGCTCACAACAACGGCGAATGCAGTATGCCAGTTTAGCCTCATCCAGGCGCAGCAGCGCATCCATATTCTCTTCCAGCCAGTTAAAGAACTCGCCGTCGAGAATAATGCCGTATTTGATCACTTCAGCCAGGCCAGAGGCCAGTTCGCGTGCTGGCAGGGTTTTCAGACAGTCGAGATCCACCACCACCGAAGCAGGCTGGTAGAACGCGCCAATCATGTTTTTGCCGAACGGATGGTTGACCGCGGTTTTGCCGCCAACGGAAGAGTCGACCTGAGACAGTAAGGTGGTCGGAATCTGAATAAAACGGACACCACGTTGATAGCTTGCTGCCGCAAAGCCCGTCAGATCGCCCACAACACCGCCGCCGAGAGCAAGCAGTGTCGTATCGCGACCATGGGGTTTTTGCAGCAATGCGGTAAAGACGGTATCCAGTACCGTCAGGCTTTTATACTGCTCGCCATCGGGCAGAATTACACTGTCGACCTTCACGCCCGCCTGCTCAAGCAGGTGGCGAACGCGGTCAAGATAAAGCGGAGCTAGCGTCTCATTGGTGACCAGCATCGCCTGATCACCCGCTTTCAGTGGTAAAAAGGAAGCTGGGTCGTTAAACAAACCAGCCGCGATGGTGATAGGGTAACTACGTTCCCCGAGAGTAACTGTAATCCTCTCCATGACGCGACATCCACCTTTAATGCTTTTACCCGCAGGCGAGTGTATATAAAGCCAGAATCAGTTGCTTTCCAGCATATGAATAATCTGGTTTGCAACCACTTTAGCGCTCTGATCATCAGTACGAATGGTCACATCAGCAATCTCTTCGTACAGAGGATTGCGTTCATCGGCCAACGCTTCCAGAACTTCGCGTGGTGGCGTTTCAACCTGCAGCAGCGGGCGCTTTTTATCGCGCTGCGTACGTGCCAGCTGTTTTTCAATGGTCGTCTCAAGATAGACCACTACGCCACGGGCGGAGAGACGGTTGCGGGTTTCGCGAGATTTTACAGAACCGCCGCCGGTCGCCAGCACGATGCCCTGTTTTTCCGTGAGTTCGTTGATCACTTTTTCTTCTCGGTCACGGAAACCTTCTTCGCCTTCTACATCGAAGACCCAGCCCACATCAGCTCCGGTTCGTTTCTCAATCTCTTGATCAGAATCGTAAAATTCCATATTGAGTTGTTGAGCTAACTGACGCCCAATAGTGCTTTTGCCGGCACCCATAGGCCCAACCAGAAAGATATTGCGTTTCTCTGCCATTTTTTCGGTACTACTAAGACTATTCGTTAATGGTAATCCCCGCTTCGCAGACACCCGGCGTAGCAGGACATGAACTGAAACCTCATATGCAATAGAGCGAGAGTCAGACTAAAAATTATCTCAATACTCCGGCTTGTTTGGCAACTGATTAAATCACCGCACCAGACGCATAAGACAACAAGACGTCAGTCCAACTCAAATCGGTACTCCTTGTATGCTAATTCATGCCCCACGTCAAACATCTGCAACAAACTGAATGCAAAATCATTGCGGGGATCGTTACCCGTCAGTGAATAGCCACCAGACGTGGTGTTATAAACACCACTAATTCACGCCGTTCGTTGTCTTTACCGTCATGACGAAAAAGCTGCCCAAGCCAGGGGATTTTACCGAGCCCGGGTACGCTATCACTTCCGGTTTTATTCTTTTGCGAGAAAATACCGCCCAGCGCCAGCGTTTCTCCACTTTTTACCTCCACCTGAGTCTCTATTTCTTGTTTGTCGATAGCCAGCGTTTCGCCATCAGCCTGTTGCAACACCTGCCCCGGCATATTTTCACTAATATGTAATTTCAGGCGCACGCGCCCGCCCGGTAGCACCACTGGGGTGACCTCCATACCTAATACCGCCTCTTTGAACTCCACAGAGGTGGCCCCACTCTCCCCGCTGGAGACCTGGTATGGGATCTCACTGCCCTGTTTGATACTGGCTGGCTGCATGTGTGAGGCCAGCAGTCGTGGGCTGGCAATGATATCGACCTGCTGTTTTTGCTCCAGTGCTGACAGCTCCAGATCCAGCAGCCTGCCGTTAATACGCCCGATGTTAAACCCCACATGGCTGGTGGCGCTGGCCACGGACAAATCACTGCCAAGGGTTGTCATTTGCCCAACCTTGCCCACTTCAGTGGCCTCGGCAAGATTCCATTTCACCCCCAGCTCCCGCAGACTTTTTTCGTTGATGGTGACGATATGCGCCGCCAGTTCGACCTGCTCGACGGGAATATCCATCTGTGTTGCCCAGCGCTGTAGCGTCTCCAGTACGGCTTTATTATCCCTGACCAGCAGCCGGTTGGTGCGTTTATCAAGAGACAGACTGCCCTTCGGACTGAGCAGTTTTCCCGCTGCGTTTTGCAGCTCCCCGGCATCTGCGTATGAAAACGAAATGCTTTGCGAGAGCAGCGGAGCCTCAAGCTGCCTGCGGGCCCGGTCCTGTGCGTTACGCTCCTGCTGTTCGCGCTACCAGGCCGCCGTATTGACATAGAAAATGCCACCCTCCTCGCGCAGAACCAGCCCTGCGCTGGCGATCACCGTCTGTAAGGCCTGTCGCCACGGAACATGCGTCAGACTGAGCGATAATGTGCCGCTTACGTCGGGTGACACCACCAGATTACGATTCTCCTGCGCCACCAGCGCCTGCAGGACCTGAACCACAGGAACGTCATCCACCACCAGCGTGACCGGCTTCGGTGCGGCGGCCAGCGGAGTGACGATCGTCAGTAACAGCAGCGTTATCCTTAAATTCATATTTTTTCGTTCCTTCTCGTTGCCATGTCCATTGCGCTGGCTCACAGGTTTCACCCACGTTTATGAAGAGTTGCGTCTCATTCATTGCGCTGACCCGCCAGCCCGCCGGTAAACGTCCCTCTAAGCTCAGGCGATACCAGCGCTGTTTCCCGTCCTGCAACAGGCCAACCCCGCCGACCATGCCGCGATAGTGCCACTGCGTCAGCTCGCCAACGGCACAGGGATCGTCAGGCGGACGAAACGGATCGCGCATCCCGGTGAGTAACAGCACTGAGCAGAGCAGCAGGTAGCGCAGGCTATTTCGCATGGTCTTGCTCCAGCTGCACTCGCAGACGTAACGCCGCGCCCTGGGGCGCAAGCGTAAAGGCGGCAATCCGGACATCTTGCTGCGCCAGCCGGGCGAAAGCCGTCAGGATTGCTGGCCACTCGGCATCCAGCGCCAGCTCTCCACCGCCCGGAAGGGGTTTCCAGTGCACCAGCGTTGCGCCATCAGCCTGAAAATCCAGCGGGGAAAAGCGCACCACCGGGCGTGCGTCAGGCTCAGGTGTCCGGCGCGGCGCGTTGCTGGCGACAGGCCAGAGCGTCGCATGGCGCTGTACGGCGTCGGCCATTTGCTTCTGAAGCGCAGCAAGCTGTGAATTAAGCGGCCTCAGGAACAGGCCCCATGCGGTTCCCCACAACAAGGCAACGCCCAGCCCACCGCACAGGAGCCGGTACCGGCGACGGCTCTCAGACCAGCGTTCCAATATTCTGTTCACACGTTACCCCTGGCCTGTGAGCTGAAAAGTGAACATCCAGCGCCCGTGATTATCCTGCCGTATCTCCCCTGCTGACCCTGGGGTAAAACCCGCTATTTGTCGCAGAGCATCACCCATTGCCGACAGGGCGGGCAGTGCTGAGGCATAGCCGTTAATTATCAAAAAGGGCGGTTGGTAACGAAGCTCAGTGAACCATGCCTGCGCCGGAATGGCATCGGAGAGTGACGCCAGCACCGGGTGCCATGCCATACGCTGTGGCTGGCGCGTGGGAGCCGGTGTGGCAAGAGGTAGACGAGAAGACAGCGCGCGCTGCACGGTTTGCATGCCCGCCAGTTCAGCCTGTAGGGCGTGCAGTTTCAGGTGGGCGTGCATGCTCAGACTGAAGACCGTTGCCAGCGTCAGAATACAGGTGGCCGCAGACAGCCCTCCCCAGAACCGCAGGCGGCGCGCGCGTCGTTGCTGTCGCCACGGAAGAAGATTGGTCATGCTCATTCAGGCACCTCGCTCATGGCCAGCGCCAGCGCGACGGTATAATCGGCACCGCACTCCGGCAGCGGGGGCTGACAGCGAGAGAGGAGCTCCCACGGGTCGCGCTGGCTATCAAACAGCGCGATATCGTCCGGCGCGAGAGCCAGCAGTGCCGCCAGTTCAGCCACGCTTTTGGCCTCGGTAGCGAAGCGGCGCCCCCACTGGTGGCGCATTGCCCACAACCACTGATGTTCGTCTCGCCACGCGACACACTGCGCCGGTGCCACCGCAGGAAGAAAATTTGCCAGCGCGCTGGCATCCGGAGTAATCGTCACCAGCCGTAAATGCAGCGTTTTCGCGAGCGTCAGTAGTGTTTCAACCTCTTTGTTTTGTGCAGCGGTGACATGAAATGTGTTGCTGAACGTGTCCTGTGCGTAATCGAAGCACAGCGCATCAGGGGACATCTCCAGCTCACGCGAGAGCGCAGCCCCTAGCCAGGAGAGCTGTTCGCTGTCGCGCAGGGCGATAGCCGGGCGGGGCAACGATCTTTGCAGGGTACGCGCCGCCGGAAATGAGAGAAACACCCGGTGCTGATGCGGCAACGTACGCCGCCAGCCGCGTAATGCGTCAAACAATTGTTCTGGCTGACAAATTTTCCCGTCGAGGATGATGCCTTCCGTCAGCGGTATCGCCCACCAGCGGCGCAGACACCAGCTGAGACGCTCACGAACCAGCGCGACAATCAGCACCCTATCTTGTTGAATATGAACGCCCGTTTGCCATGTTTTGAAAGCCATGCTTCACGATCTCCTTATCGCCCGTCGCCGTGACGGCTATATCAATGAATCAGGCTTGCCTTTATACTACCGCGCGATTGTTTAGAAACTGCCCAAGTGAAACCAGATGGGAAATCTCCGGTGAAGTTCGTAAAGTATTTATTAATCCTTGCAGTGTGTTGCATTCTGCTGGGAGCAGGCTCGATTTATGGTTTGTACAAATATATTGAGCCGCAGCTACCTGATGTCGCTACGCTTCGTGATGTGCGGCTCCAGATCCCAATGCAGGTCTACAGCGCCGACGGCGAGCTGATGGCGCAGTACGGCGAAAAACGCCGTATCCCGCTGACCTTAAACCAAATTCCCCCTGTGATGGTGAAGGCCTTCATCGCCACAGAGGACAGCCGTTTTTACGAGCACCACGGCGTTGACCCGGTGGGGATTTTCCGTGCCGCAAGCGTTGCGCTGTTCTCCGGGCATGCCTCTCAGGGGGCAAGTACCATTACGCAGCAGCTGGCGCGTAACTTCTTCCTCAGCCCTGAAAAGACGCTGATACGTAAGATAAAAGAGGTGTTCCTCGCGATCCGTATTGAGCAGTTGCTGAGTAAAGACGAAATCCTTGAGCTTTACCTCAACAAGATCTATCTCGGTTATCGCGCCTATGGCGTGGGTGCTGCGGCACAGGTGTACTTCGGCAAGCCCGTGGAGCAACTGACCTTAAGCGAAATGGCGACCATTGCCGGCCTGCCTAAAGCCCCGTCCACGTTTAACCCGCTCTACTCGCTCGATCGCGCCACCGCACGTCGCAATGTCGTTCTGTCACGTATGCTGAGCGAAGGCTACATCAGCCAGAGTGAATATGAGCAGGCACGCAACGATGTCATCGACGCCAACTACCATGCACCGGAGATCGCCTTCTCTGCCCCGTATCTGACCGAAATGGTTCGCCAGGAAATGGTCAGCCGTTATGGGGATAAGGCCTATGAAGATGGTTATCGCGTATACACCACGGTTACCCGTAAAGGGCAGCAGGCAGCACAGGATGCGGTGAGAAATAACGTGATGGACTACGATATGCGTCACGGCTATCGCGGCCCGTCCAACGTGCTGTGGAAGGTGGGCGAAAGCGCCTGGGACAGTAAAAAAATCACCAGTACGCTGAAAGCGCTGCCTACCTACGGCCCGCTGCTGCCTGCGGTGGTGACGCAGGCCACGCCTCAGGAAGCCGTTGCAACGCTTGCGGATGGCACCTCAGTCTCCTTGCGCATGGACGGGATCCGCTGGGCGCGTCCGTACCGCTCTGACACCTTACAGGGACCAACGCCACGCAAAGTGACCGATGTCGTACAAACCGGACAACAAATCTGGGTGCGTCAGGTGGGCGATGCCTGGTGGCTGGCGCAGGTGCCAGACGTCAACTCCGCGCTGGTCTCCATTAACCCGCAAAACGGTGCCGTGCTGGCGCTGGTGGGTGGGTTTGATTTCAACCAGAGCAAATTCAACCGCGCGACGCAGGCGCTGCGTCAGGTCGGTTCGAATATCAAACCGTTCCTCTACACGGCGGCGATGGATAAAGGCTTAACGCTTGCCAGTATCCTCAATGACGTGCCGATCTCTCGCTGGGATGCCGGTGCCGGTTCCGACTGGCAGCCGAAGAACTCGCCGGCGGAATACGCAGGTCCTATTCGCCTTCGTCAGGGGCTGGGTCAGTCGAAAAACGTGGTGATGGTGCGTGCAATGCGTGCGATGGGCGTCGATTACGCGGCAGAGTATCTGCAACGTTTTGGCTTCCCGGCACAGAACATCGTGCGCACCGAATCGCTGGCGTTAGGTTCGGCATCGTTCACGCCGCTGCAAGTGGCGCGGGGGTATTCGGTCATGGCCAACGGCGGCTTCCTGATCGACCCGTACTTCATCAGTAAAATCGAAAACGACCAGGGCAGTGTGCTGTTCGAAGCGAAACCGAAAATTGCCTGTGCGGAGTGCGATATCCCGGTGATTTACGGCAATACGCCGAAGTCTGACGTGCTTGAAAACAAGGACATGGAAGATGTCGCCGTGTCGCAGGAGCAGCCGAACGGCGTGGTGCCGCAGCCACAGCTGGAACAGGCAAACCAGGCGCTGGTGGCGCAGAGCGGTACGCAGGAGTATGCCCCGCATGTGATCAACACCCCGCTGTCATTCCTGATCAAGAGCGCGTTGAATACCAACATCTTCGGTGAACCGGGCTGGCAGGGTACCGGCTGGCGTGCCGGGCGTGATTTACAGCGCCACGATATCGGCGGTAAAACCGGGACCACCAACAGCTCGAAAGATGCCTGGTTCTCCGGCTACGGTCCGGGCGTGGTGACTTCGGTCTGGATCGGCTTTGACGATCACCGCCGCGATTTAGGCCGCACCACGGCGTCTGGCGCGATCAAAGATCAGATTTCCGGCTACGAAGGTGGGGCCAAAAGTGCGCAACCGGCCTGGGATGCCTATATGAAATCCGTTCTTGAGGGCGTGCCGGAGCAACCGCTGACGCCACCGCCGGGCGTGGTCACGGTCAATATCGACCGCAGCACCGGGCAGTTAGCCAACGGTGGCAATAGCCGTGAGGAGTATTTCATCGAAGGTACGCAGCCAACCACGCAGGTGGTACATGAGGTGGGTACAGAGATTATTGATAACGGCGAGACGCACGAGCTGTTCTGACACCAAAGCAAAACGGCAACCTCGGGTTGCCGTTTTTGTGTTTGCTCCCTCTCCCGTGGAAGAGGGTTGGGGCATCAGGCCACTACAGCCGCCCCTGCCCCTTCAGCCATTCCCGCACCAGGAACAGCGCGCTCACGTTACGCGCCTCATTGAAGTCAGGATCTTCCAGCAAATCCATCAGGTGCGCCAGTGGCCAGCGAACCTGGGGCAGCGGCTCCGGCTCGTCACCTTCCAGCGATTCAGGGTAAAGATCTTCAGCCACCACAATATTCATTTTGCTGGAAAAATAGGAGGGAGCCATGCTCAGCTTTTTCAGGAACGATAGCTCTTTCGCGCCAAACCCAACCTCTTCTTTCAGCTCGCGGTTTGCTGCTTCAAAGACCGTTTCACCCGGATCAATAAGCCCTTTCGAGAAACCCAGTTCATAAGATTCCGTGCCCACTGCATACTCGCGGATCAAAATCAGATGGTCATCAACAATGGGGATGATCATCACCGCTTCACGCGATGAGGGGCGCATACGTTCATAAACGCGACGCACGCCGTTGCTGAACTCCAGGTCCACACTTTCGACATTAAACAGCCGGGATTTCGCGACAGTTTCAACACTCAGAATGGTGGGTTTTTGTAGTGGTTTGCTCATCTTGACGGGTCTTTGAAGTGTGAACTGACTTTATTGTGCGATACGCCGCACGGTTTCGGCAATGTCAATTGTTCTTTATTTACATTTGTGCAACCTGACAGGAATCAATCCTCAAATCAAAACAAATGTCAAGAGGTTGAAATGTTTCCAGGAATTTGCTGATATCGCGCCATGACAGGCTTTGCTATCATCATCGGTCACTGGGATGCGCTGCAGAATGCTCAAGTTCGACTCCATGCTTGCCGATAGCCAACCACAGACTCTCATTCATTGTTAAAGGTGCACTGACTACACCTGTAAGAAGATAAAGTAAGATGGGGAAAGCATGAGCACCATTTTGATCGTTCTCGCTGCTATGCTGGCCGGCGCTTTAGTTGCAGGGTGGGTATACAGGCGTCGCGTACAGCGTCGTTTCAGGCTGCCCTTTTTAACGGCCTTTGCCGGTGCCACAACGCGTAAACTCACGCAAGAAGAGCGCGATGCTGTTGAGAACTATCTCGAAACCCTCAACCGTTCCCAGTTAACGCCCGGGCCAACGGGGGCTACGGCTGCGCCTGTCACCCTCAATCTGAACGCACAAAGCGACACCGTGCTCTGCGTGACGCGCTCCATCACCCGTTATGGCATCACGACTGACGATCCCAATAAATGGCGTTACTACCTCGACTCCGTTGAAGTGCATCTGCCTCCCTCCTGGGAGCAGTACATTAATGACGAAAACAGCGTTGAGCTTATCCATACCGATTCGCTGCCGCTGGTCATCTCCCTGAACGGCCATACGCTGAATGAATACATTCATGAAGCACCGCGCTTTGCGCTGGAACGCGCGAGTTCAAAGCAGGCCTCCATTCGCGGTGAAGAGACCGAGCAAATTGAACTGCTGAACATTCGTCAGGAGACTCATGAAGAGCACGCCCTGAGTCGTCCGGATGGCATTCGCGAGGCGGTCCTGATTGTGGCCGCCTTCCTGCTCTTTTTCTTCTGTCTGCTGACGCCGGATGTGTTTGTCCCATGGCTCGCGGGCGGTGCGCTGCTGCTGTTGGCCGCCGGGCTGTGGGGGCTGTTTGCGCCTCCGGCCAAAACCTCTTTGCGTGAAATTCACTGCCTGCGCGGCACCCCTAAGCGCTGGGGCCTGTTCGGTGAGAACGATCAGGAACATATCAACAATATCTCCCTCGGGATTATTGACCTTATCTATCCACGCCACTGGCAGCCATGGATTGCACAGGATTTGGGGCATAAAACCGATATTGATATCTACCTTGACCGCCATGTTGTGCGTCAGGGGCGCTTCCTCTCCCTGCATGATGAAGTGAAAAACTTCCCGCTTCAGCACTGGCTACGCAGTACGGTTATCGCCGGGGGCGCAGCGCTGGTCTTTGCTCTGTTGCTGCTGTTCGTGCCGCTGGATATGCCCATCAAATTCACCCTGTCGTGGATCAAAGGGGCACAAACCGTAGAAGCCACCAGCGTTAAGCAGCTGGATGACGCTGGCGTGCGGGTGGGTGATACGCTCCGTCTGAAGGGGACCGGGATGTGTAACATCCACACCCCAGGGGCCTGGAATACCCGTCAAAACTCGCCATTCATGCCGTTCGACTGCTCGCAAATCGTCTGGAACGATGCGCCGCCGTTGCCGCTGCCGGAGTCAGATGTCGTCAATAAAGCCACTGCGCTCACCCAGACGCTCAACCGCCAGCTGCACCCGAAAACTGATGATGATTCACGCGTCAGCCCTGCCCTGCGTTCTGCCATTCAGAAATCCGGAATGGTACTGCTGGATGACTTTGGCGAAATCGTATTGAAAACGCAGGATTTATGTTCTGCACAGGATGAGTGCGTTCGCCTTAAAAATGCGCTCGTGAACCTGGGTAACAGCAAAGACTGGGACTCGCTGGTGAAGCGCGCCGAAGCGGGTCGTCTGGACGGGGTGAACGTGCTACTGCGCCCGGTGAGTGCCGAATCGCTGGATAACCTGGTGGCGACCTCTACCGCGCCGTTTGTGATGCGTGAAACCACCCGTGCGGCCCAGGCGCTGAATAGCCCGGCGCCTGGCGGTTTTGTGATTGTCAGCGATGAAGGCAGCGACCTGGTCGATCAGCCTTATCCGCAGATTGCCCTGTACGACTACCCGGCTCAGGAACAATGGGGGCAGTTCCAGCGTCTGGCGCAGATGCTGATGCAAACGCCATTCAGTGCCGAAGGGATTGTGACCAGTATCTTTACCGATGCCAACGGTACGCGCCATATCGGCCTGCACCGGATGCCTGACAGCGCGGGTTTATGGCGTTATATCGGTACATCACTGCTGATGATCGCCATGCTGGTGTCTATTTTCTGGAACGGCATTATGGCCCTGCGCCGTTACCAGCGTTCGCGCACCCGGCTTGCTGAGATCCAGCAATACTACGAAAATTGCCTTAATCCTAAGCTGGTCCCCTCCTCTGAGAGCCTGATCGGATAACATCGCTGCGCGACAAGTTGTGCTACCCTGTCGCGCACGTTTCTTCTGGCTGGAGTTCCCCTATGCATCTTGATATCGCCTGGCAGGAGGTTGATACCGTCCTGCTGGATATGGACGGCACGCTGCTCGATCTCGCCTTCGATAATTACTTCTGGCAAAAGCTGGTCCCGGAGACCTATGGCGAACAGCAGGGTATCTCCCCGGCAGAAGCGCAGGAATTCATTCGTTCGCAATATAGCGCGGTGCAACATACGCTAAACTGGTACTGTCTGGACTACTGGAGCGAACGACTCGGTTTGGATATTTGTGCCATGACCACCGCCCAGGGCCCGCGCGCCGTACTGCGTGAGGACACCGTGCCCTTCCTGGATGCGCTGAAAGCAAGCGGCAAGCGCCGTATTTTGCTGACCAACGCCCATCCGCATAATCTGGCCGTGAAGCTGGAACATACGGGTCTTGCGTCACACCTTGATTTATTACTTTCCACCCACACATTTGGTTATCCGAAAGAGGATCAGCGGTTGTGGCATGCGGTGAAGGAAGAGACCGGTTTACAGCCGGAACGCACGCTGTTCATTGATGACAGCGAGCCCATTCTGGATTCCGCCGCGGCGTTTGGCATTCGCTACTGCCTGGGCGTGACCAATCCTGACTCCGGCCTGGCGGACAAAAGCTATCTGCGGCATCCGGGGCTGGGTGACTATCGTCAGATGATCCCCTCACTGACCGTGAAGGAGACGCCATGAAAGAAAAACCCTCAGATGGGGTAAGACTGGATAAATGGCTGTGGGCAGCCCGTTTTTATAAAACGCGCGCCCTTGCCCGCGAGATGATCGACGGCGGAAAGGTGCATTACAACGGCCAGCGTAGCAAGCCGAGTAAGCTGGTTGAACTGAATGCCACCTTAACGCTGCGTCAGGGCAACGATGAACGAACGGTGGTGATTAAAGCCATTACCGAACAACGACGGCCCGCATCTGAAGCCGTACAGCTTTATGAAGAGACGGCTGAGAGCATTGAAAAGCGCGAAAAGACCGCGCTGGCGCGCAAAATGAATGCGCTGACCATGCCCCACCCGGACCGGCGACCGGATAAAAAAGAGCGCCGCGATCTGATGAAATTTAAACACGGTGAGACCGAGTAACCCTCACCTGCACGAGAGACTATTATGGCCCAACACGACCAATTACACCGCTATCTGTTTGAACAATTCGCCGTGCGTGGCGAGCTGGTCACCGTATCCGAAACCTGGAAACAGATTCTGGAAAACCACAACTACCCGCTGCCGGTGAAAACCCTGTTGGGCGAACTGCTGGTTGCCACCAGCCTGCTGACCGCCACGCTGAAGTTTGCCGGTGATATCACCGTGCAGCTGCAGGGTGATGGCCCGATGTCGCTGGCCGTGATCAACGGTAACAATCAGCAGCAGATGCGCGGCGTCGCGCGCGTTCAGGGCGACGTTCCTGAAAATGCCGACCTGAAAACGCTGGTGGGCAATGGCTACCTGGTGATCACCATCTCCCCGGAAGAAGGTGAACGCTATCAGGGCGTGGTCGGTCTGGAAGGCGATACCCTGGCCGCCTGCCTGGAAGATTACTTCATGCGTTCAGAACAGCTGCCAACTCGCCTGTTTATCCGTACCGGTGAAGTAGACGGGCAACCCGCTGCAGGCGGTATGCTGCTGCAAGTTCTGCCCGCACAGGATGCGCAGACCAATGATTTTGAGCACCTGGCGACGCTGACCGAAACCATCAAGGCGGAAGAGCTGTTCAACCTGTCGGCGACCGATGTGCTGTGGCGTCTGTATCATGAAGAAGAGGTGACGGTTTACGATCCGCAGGCCGTGGAGTTTAAGTGTACCTGTTCACGTGAACGCTGCGCTGGCGCACTGAAAACCCTGCCGGATGAAGAGATCGACAGCATTATGGCTGAAGACGGTGAAATCGATATGCACTGTGACTACTGCGGTACGCACTATGTGTTCAACTCGATGGATATCGCTGAGATCCGCAACAACGCCTCTCCGGCGGATCCGCAGGTTCACTGATCATAAAGCAACGGCTCCACAAGGAGCCGTTTTGTTAACGCACCAGCGCATTATCGTAGTTTATCTCTACGCGTTCACCGAAGATCTCAATATCTGCCCACGGCTTCACAACGGATTTCACCTTCCCCTGCTGCACTGCGCGTTCCAGCTCTTCCCGTGATAAACCATCAGGCATTTTCCAGGTATCGCCTGCCAGCTTCCAGCCGGTACCGGTTTGCGTGTACACCACAATCGTGCGGTCGCTAAACTGATAAATCACCGCTTCAGGCTTGCCGTCGCCGTTCAGATCCAGCGACATCAGTAAACAGGTTTTCCGCTCGCGGCTGCAGGAATCAAATCGGTACTGGTTATTCAGCATCGCCTGCCATAACCCCTTGTCGGGGCGAGACGTACCCGGTGCGAGTGTGAACTGCTTCTCAAGCATCCCGGCTGTCATCTTCCCTGCTCCGTCCCGGTTTCCACTGAGAAGGCCGTACAGCTCACGCTGGCGCTTTGGCTCAGCCATAAACTGCCGATCGTATTGCAGCGTCTGCATGGCTTCGCGTCCCTTACGCCCGCTGTTGCTGAGCATATACAGGCTGACCTGATCCGCGTTGATGCGTCCGTCGTGGTAGCGCGCCATATGGCTTTCAACGCTGATACGCCACGGATCAAGCACCGGCGTATGAATCAGGATCAGGAGAATAAGCGCAAGTAACCCCGTTAGCGGGATAACGGACGCCTGCAGCTTTTGTGCCTGGCGGCGACAGAAGACAACGCTTATGCAAAATCCTACCGCCCAGACCAGCGCCACCAGCGTAATGAGCACGCCATACAGACGCTCCGGCGACCAGCCATATTGCGAAATGCGCAGCCATAACGCCCACCCTGCTAACACCGGATAGGCGGGAACGATAGCGATGGCGAGACGAACCATCCCGTTGAGAAGCGCATAGTAAGGTAGCGTCTGACGCTGCGGATGCCAGACAATCGTCACCAGTAAAAGGAGCAGTAGCGCTAAGGCAGTCAGCAGGCCCGCTGCGGATATCCGTGCGGAAATGGCCTCAAAGCCCATCACGGGCAATGCGCCAATAAACAGCAGCGCTAAGGCCGCCATCAAAGGCAACAGGCCGGTGGCGATCAGGGTAAGCAGGTTTTGTAATGCGCGCATCAAGCGCACCTGCATACGCACCAGCACGGCGACACTGGCAGAAACCACGCCAATCGCCACTGAAATAAACCAGTCAGACTGGAAGAAAAGGCGATCAAAAAACTGAATGCCAATGAGTTTGAAGAGTTCAGCCCACAGGAAAAGCACCAGCCAGAAGAGGCCGTTGGAGATAAAAATAGTGAGTATAGTCAGCGCGTTGTGCCAGTGCTTATCGTAAAAATCACTGTAGAACGAGGCCGTCGTCGCAGGCGACAGACGCCTTTGCAGCCATGGCAACATCAATAGCATCATCAACAGAAGATGAAAGCCCCAGACAAGCACGGCCTCTTTAATTTCCCAGTGTTCAAGCCCGGACACGCTCCACTTAAGCCAGGCCCCCATACCGGCGACAACAGCGCCAACGATCGCGAGCGCCAGCCAGAGTAACGGTTTTCTGAATGACGTCACGGAAAGCGCGACAGTGGCGGTCATCGCCACCGTTGCAGGCATCACGCACAAAGACCACACCGTATCGGATGGCAATTTCGCATACGCGATGTACTCGCTAATCCCGTAGCAAATCAGCCCCTGTAGAGCGCCCACCAGCACGATGGCCAGGCGCGTTGAAGGGGATAACGTTTCACTGTTTTCCATCTCTCATCCCTTTTCCAGAAAAGCGTATTGTTTCATCAATCCGCGGACGACATGAATCGTTTTCATACTGTAACCCTTACGTAATTTTCTTACGTGTATGCGATTACATTCACATTCTTTCCGATAAAATCACCAGCCATTAACCTTTTCGGAACATTTTCCCCAACAAAAAAGCGATTCCTGCGATAATCCGCCTGCCCTGTGACTGGAGTCGCAGCGTTTTCCGTTAGTAAGGGTTTTGACCAGATACGTAAATCTATGAGCCCCGTCGCGGTTAACAACCTCAGAAAAACCCTACAATTTCAGGCAGTACATATTGGCTAAGGAGCAGTGATATGCGTGTTACTGGTTTAACCCCGCAAGATCTCAAGGCTTATGGTATTCACGACGTCCAGGAAGTCGTCTACAACCCCGATTACGATACGCTGTATCAGGAAGAGCTCAATCCAGCACTGGAAGGATACGAGCGAGGTGTGTTGACTAACCTTGGTGCTATCGCCGTCGATACCGGTATCTTTACCGGTCGTTCGCCGAAAGATAAGTATATCGTCCGAGACGAAACCACCCGCGATACGCTGTGGTGGGCTGACAAAGGCAAAGGGAAGAACGATAACAAACCGCTCTCCCCGGAAACCTGGCAGCATCTGAAAGGGCTCGTCACCCAACAACTTTCCGGCAAGCGTCTGTTCATTGTCGACGCTTTCTGCGGCGCTAACGCCGACACCCGTCTTTCCGTGCGTTTTATCACCGAAGTGGCCTGGCAGGCGCATTTCGTGAAAAACATGTTTATTCGTCCAACCGACGAAGAGCTGCAGACGTTCAAACCCGATTTCATCGTGATGAACGGTGCCAAATGCACCAACCCACAGTGGCAAGAGCAGGGCCTGAACTCCGAGAACTTTATCGCCTTTAACCTGACCGAGCGTATCCAGCTGATTGGCGGTACCTGGTACGGCGGCGAGATGAAGAAAGGCATGTTCTCGGTCATGAACTACCTGCTGCCGCTGCGCGGTATCGCCTCTATGCACTGCTCAGCGAACGTCGGTGAAAAAGGGGATGTGGCGGTGTTCTTCGGCCTGTCCGGCACCGGTAAAACCACCCTGTCTACCGATCCAAAACGTCGTCTGATTGGGGATGACGAACACGGCTGGGATGACGACGGCGTGTTTAACTTCGAAGGCGGTTGCTACGCGAAGACCATTCGTCTGTCTGAAGAAGCTGAGCCGGATATCTTCCATGCCATCCGCCGCGATGCGCTGCTGGAAAACGTCACCGTACGTGCCGACGGCTCTATCGACTTCGACGACGCATCCAAAACCGAAAACACCCGCGTTTCCTACCCGATCTACCACATCGACAACATTGTGAAACCGGTGTCGAAAGCAGGTCATGCGACGAAGGTGATTTTCCTGACGGCGGATGCGTTCGGCGTGCTGCCGCCGGTTTCCCGCCTGACTGCCAGCCAGACGCAGTATCACTTCCTCTCCGGTTTTACCGCCAAACTGGCGGGCACCGAGCGGGGCGTGACGGAGCCAACCCCAACGTTCTCCGCCTGCTTCGGCGCGGCCTTCCTGTCGCTGCACCCGACGCAGTACGCAGAAGTGCTGGTAAAACGCATGCAGGCCTCCGGGGCGCAGGCGTACCTGGTTAACACCGGCTGGAACGGTACCGGCAAGCGTATCTCCATCAAAGATACCCGCGCCATTATCGACGCCATTCTGGATGGTTCTCTGGATAACGCTGAAACCTTCACCCTGCCGATGTTTGATCTGGCTATTCCAACGGCGCTGCCGGGCGTGGATACGCATATCCTTGACCCGCGTAACACCTACGGATCCCCGGAACAGTGGCGTGAGAAAGCAGAAACGCTGGCGAAGCTGTTTATTGAGAACTTCGAGAAGTATACCGATACCCCGGCAGGTGAAGCGCTGGTGAGTGCGGGACCGAAGCTGTAGGTAAAAGCAAAAAGGCAACGAAAGTTGCCTTTTTTAATGGTTTCTCCCTCTCCCCATGGGAGAGGGCCGGGGTGAGGGCATCAGGCCGCACCCCGATTACCCCTCCTTCACTTGCCCCCGCGTCACCGGCACCGGCAACCAGGCGCGAATGCTCAACCCACCCCGCTCGCTGGTACCAATCTCCAGCAACCCGTTATGGTTATCAACAATACGCTGCACAATCGCCAGGCCTAAACCGGTTCCGCTGGTGCTGCGCGCGCTGTCGCCGCGCACAAACGTCTGGAACAGATGCTTACGCTGCTCGGGCTTGATACCCGGACCGTCATCTTCCACCTGGAACCAGGCGCGGTTGAGTTCCGATCCGCTGCTGACTTTAATCCAGCCATTACCGTAGCGGGCCGCATTCACCACCATGTTTGCCACCGCGCGCTTGATGGAGAGCGGGTGCATGCGAACCTGAATTTCACCGGCCTGAAGGTCGGTATCAATCTCACGCTCGTAGCCGCTTTCAGCCGCCACCACTTCGCCCAGCACCGCGTTCAGGTCAGCCATCTCCATCGGCATCTCCTGCCCGGTACGCAGGTAGTCAATAAACTGCTCAATGATGGCGTTACACTCTTCGATATCCTTGTTGATGGACTCGGCGAGATAACCGTCCTCTTCGCCCATCATCTCCGTCGCCAGTCGGATACGCGTGAGTGGCGTACGCAGATCATGGCTGACGCCCGCCATCAGCAGCGTACGGTCATCCGCCAGCTGTTTGACGCCAGCCGCCATATGATTAAACGCGCGCGTCACCGAACGCACCTCCGATGCGCCATATTCACGCAGCGGCGGCGGAATGATCCCTTTACCGACCTGGAGCGCAGCGTGTTCCAGGTCGACCAGCGGTCGGTTCTGTATACGGATAAACAGCCACGCGCCGCCTATCGCCAGCAGCATGATGGCAAGGGTGTAGCGGAACAGCGGCGAGAAGTCGCCCTGGTGGATTTCGGTCAGCGGAACGCGCACCCAGATATTGGGCGACAGCCAGGTTTTCAGCCAGACGACCGGCGAGCTTTTGTTGACCTCAACACGCACCTCCGTCGGGCCACCCAGCTGCTGCGCCATCTGCTGGCTGAGGAATTCATAGTGCTGCGCCCAGCGCAGACCCGCGTCTTCCGCCGCTTCATTCGAATAGAGCGAAATGCCCAGTTCACGGTAGATTTCACGGCGAAACGCCGGAGGAACCACTAACTGCGTGCCGTCCTCCAGCTGCAGTTTATCGGTCATCAGCATACGCACTTCGTACGCCAGGACCTTATTAAACTGCTGAAGGCTCGGCAGGATCGCAAAGTTCAGCACCACCAGGTAGGTTGTCACCAGGCTGACAAACAGCAAGGTGACAATCAAAAGCAGGGTACGGGCAAACGAGCTTCGCGGTGAGAAGCGCATTCGCCTCATGCTTTAGCGCCGTCCGGGACGAACACGTAGCCCAGACCCCACACGGTCTGAATATAACGAGGATGCGCCGGATCTTCTTCCACCATGCGGCGCAGACGAGAGATCTGCACGTCGATGGAACGTTCCATTGCCGAGTATTCACGGCCGCGCGCCAGGTTCATCAGCTTGTCACGGGAGAGCGGCTCACGCGGGTGGCTGACCAGCGCTTTCAGTACCGCGAACTCGCCGCTGGTGAGCGGCATTGGCTCGTCTTCACGGAACATCTCACGCGTGCCGAGGTTCAGCTTGAACTTCCCGAACGCAATCACCGCTTCTTCCTGCGACGGTGCGCCTGGCAGTTCGTTCGCCTGACGGCGCAGCACGGCCCGAATACGCGCCAGCAGTTCACGCGGGTTAAACGGTTTAGGAATGTAGTCGTCAGCGCCAATTTCGAGGCCCACGATACGGTCGACCTCTTCCCCTTTCGCCGTCACCATAATGATTGGCATGGGGTTGCTCTGGCTGCGCAGACGGCGACAGATAGAGAGCCCGTCTTCGCCCGGCAGCATCAGGTCGAGGACCATCAGATGAAAAGATTCACGGGTCAGCAGGCGGTCCATCTGCTCAGCGTTCGCGACGCTACGAACCTGGAAGCCCTGCTCGGTCAGATAACGTTCCAGCAGCGCACGCAGGCGCATGTCGTCATCCACGACCAGAATTTTGTAGTTCTCTTGCATTGTGTGTACTCCCAAAGGTTCGGATAGTCTAATAACGGCGTATTCTAAAAAAGTGCACGGGTTCGACCAGCGAATTCTGGTATAAATTCTAGTCGAAATTGTTACAAAGCATATTTAACAGCAGCTTATCTGCACAATTCATCACATAAATGATTATTAACGCTGTCTGATAGACTACGTGATACGTAATGTGCGCAATGTTTGCAATGAAGTCGAGTCTGAAGGTCACAGTATGAAAACGCCCCTGATCACCCGCGAAGGGTACGAAAAACTCAAAAAAGAGATGGATTACCTGTGGCGCGAAGAGCGTCCGGAAGTGACCAAAAAAGTTACCTGGGCGGCAAGCCTGGGCGACCGCAGCGAAAATGCTGACTACCAGTACAACAAAAAGCGGCTGCGTGAGATCGACCGTCGGGTACGCTATCTGACCAAATGTCTCGAGAATCTTAAAATTGTCGATTATTCACCGCAGCAGGAGGGCAAAGTCTTCTTCGGCGCGTGGGTAGAGATCGAGAATGATGATGGCAATACCCTGCGCTTTCGCATTGTCGGGTACGACGAAATTTTTGGCCGTAAGGATTACATCTCCATCGACTCGCCGATGGCCCGCGCGCTGCTGAAAAAGGAGGTGGGTGATTTAGCCGTCGTCCAGACGCCTGCCGGAGAAGCGAGCTGGTACGTCAATGAGATCACCTACGTAAAATAGTCCGAGAGCGCCCTCCACGGCTGGCATTTTACCGTGTCAGCCCGTATAACTATCCCCTGATTTTTGACCCACAAGATGATAAAGCCATGATGAAAGATTCGCTCTGCCGCATTATTGCGGGTGAACTTCAGGCCAGAGCCGAACAGGTAGAAGCTGCCGTTCGCCTGCTTGATGAAGGGAACACCGTGCCGTTTATTGCACGTTATCGTAAGGAAGTCACCGGCGGTCTGGATGACACGCAGCTGCGTAACCTGGAGACCCGTCTGGGCTACCTCCGTGAACTGGAAGACCGCCGTCAGGCAATCCTCAAATCCATCGGCGAACAGGGCAAACTGACCAGCGATCTGGAAAAGGCCATTAACGGCACCCTGAGCAAAACTGAACTCGAAGACCTCTATCTGCCCTACAAACCGAAGCGCCGTACGCGCGGGCAGATTGCAATTGAAGCAGGTCTGGAGCCGCTGGCCGAGCTGCTGTGGAACGAACCGTCACACGACCCGGAAACCGAAGCGGCCAAATTTATCGACGCTGACAAAGGCGTGGCAGACACCAAAGCGGCCCTTGATGGCGCACGCTACATTCTGATGGAGCGCTTCTCCGAGGATGCTGCCCTGCTCTCCCGTGTGCGTGATTATCTGTGGAAGAACGCCCACATCGTCTCTACCGTGGTGGCAGGCAAAGAAGAGGAAGGCGCGAAATTCCGCGACTACTTCGATCACCACGAACCGATTTCAACCGTGCCTTCTCACCGTGCGCTGGCCATGTTCCGCGGCCGTAATGAAGGCGTGCTGCAGCTCTCTCTCAACGCCGACCCGCAGTTTGATGAGCCGCCAAAAGAGAGCCACTGCGAGCAGATCATCACCGATCACCTCGGCCTGCGCCTGAATAACGCCCCGGCAGACAACTGGCGTAAAGGCGTGGTGAGCTGGACATGGCGCATTAAGGTGCTGATGCACCTCGAAACCGAACTGATGGGCACCGTGCGCGAGCGTGCGGAAGACGAAGCAATCAACGTCTTTGCCCGTAACCTGCATGATCTGCTGATGGCCGCACCTGCTGGCCTGCGTGCGACCATGGGTCTCGATCCGGGTCTGCGTACCGGCGTAAAAGTGGCGGTGGTTGACGGTACCGGCAAGCTGGTGGCAACCGACACCATTTACCCGCATACCGGTCAGGCGGCGAAGGCTGCTGTAGTGGTGGCCGCACTGTGCGAGAAATATAACGTTGAGCTGGTGGCTATCGGCAACGGTACGGCCTCCCGCGAAACCGAACGTTTCTACCTCGACGTGCAGAAACAGTTCCCGAAAGTGACGGCGCAGAAAGTGATCGTCAGCGAGGCCGGGGCGTCCGTCTATTCTGCGTCAGAGCTGGCGGCCCAGGAGTTCCCGGACCTGGACGTCTCCCTGCGCGGTGCGGTCTCTATCGCCCGTCGTCTGCAGGATCCGCTGGCGGAACTGGTGAAGATCGACCCGAAATCCATCGGTGTGGGCCAGTATCAGCACGACGTGAGCCAGACGCAACTGGCGCGTAAGCTGGATGCGGTGGTGGAAGATTGCGTAAACGCCGTGGGCGTGGACCTGAACACCGCCTCCGTTCCTCTGCTGACCCGCGTGGCAGGCTTAACCCGCATGATGGCGCAGAACATCGTTGCCTGGCGTGATGAGAACGGTCAGTTCCAGAACCGCCAGCAGTTGCTGAAGGTAAGCCGTCTGGGGCCGAAAGCGTTTGAGCAGTGTGCGGGCTTCCTGCGCATCAACCACGGCGATAACCCGCTGGATGCGTCAACCGTTCACCCGGAAGCCTACCCGGTGGTTGAGCGCATACTGGCAGCGACCCAGCAGGCACTCAAAGACCTGATGGGCGACAGCAACGCGCTGCGCAACCTGAAAGCGGTCGATTTCACCGACGAGCAGTTCGGCGTGCCGACCGTAACCGACATCATCAAAGAGCTGGAAAAACCGGGCCGCGATCCGCGTCCTGAGTTCAAAACCGCGACCTTTGCCGACGGCATCGAGACCATGAACGACCTGCTGCCGGGCATGGTGCTGGAAGGCGCCGTCACCAACGTCACTAACTTTGGCGCTTTTGTCGATATCGGCGTGCATCAGGATGGCCTGGTGCATATCTCATCGCTCGCCGATAAGTTCGTTGAAGATCCACATACGGTGGTCAAAGCGGGCGATATCGTGAAGGTGAAAGTGCTGGAAGTGGACCTGCAGCGCAAGCGAATCGCCCTGACCATGCGTCTGGACGAGCAGCCAGGTGAAACCAACGCGCGCCGCGGCAGTAACGGCGGTAGCCGTGAGCAGCAACGCCCTGCCGCTAAAGGCGCGAAGCCGCGCGGGCGTGATGCGCAGCCAGCGGGTAACAGCGCAATGATGGATGCGCTGGCGGCCGCGATGGGTAAGAAACGCTAAGGTTGTAAATGCCCCTCACCCTAACCCTCTCCCTTGGGGAGAGGGCCGGGGTGAGGGGACAAATTATATCGCAAGAGATGAAACCGATTGCATATCCATATTTAAACCACCATTTATCACCCCGTTAACAAATAATCCCCTTTTCGTTTTCCCGTCATTTCAGCAAATATTGAGCAAGGTCAAACAGGCCGTAAATTAATACGCTTAACAACATTCCGTCACAGTTTTCATATTGCTGATAAAAACTATTCTCATTATCATCCCATAGTAGATAATTTAACCTTTCGTGGAATCAGGCATTATGCAATTCACTCCAGACAGTGCATGGAAAATTACCGGTTTTACCCGCGAAATTAGCCCGGCCTATCGGCAAAAGCTGCTGTCGCTGGGCATGCTCCCCGGCTCGTCATTCCAGGTGGTGCGCGTGGCCCCATTAGGTGATCCCGTTCATATTGAAACCCGGCGCGTGAATCTGGTACTGCGTAAAAAAGACCTCGCATTAATTGAAGTCGAAGCCTTATCCCAATAACAAGCCAGCGGTTTCAGTGAGTCGAAAACAATGAAAAAATTAACTATTGGCTTAATTGGCAATCCTAATTCCGGCAAGACAACGTTATTTAACCAGCTCACCGGTGCACGCCAGCGTGTGGGTAACTGGGCGGGCGTAACGGTTGAACGTAAAGAAGGCCAGTTCACCACGACAGACAATCAAGTCACCCTGGTGGATCTGCCCGGCACCTACTCCTTAACCACCATTTCGTCACAAACCTCGCTCGATGAGCAGATTGCCTGTCACTATATTCTGAGTGGCGATGCGGACCTGTTAATCAACGTGGTCGATGCATCTAACCTGGAGCGTAACCTCTATCTGACGCTGCAGTTGCTTGAGCTTGGGATCCCCTGCATTGTGGCGCTCAACATGCTCGACATCGCAGAGAAACAAAAGCTGCGTATCGACGTCGACGCCCTCTCCGCGCGTCTGGGCTGCCCGGTAGTGCCGCTGGTTTCTACCCGTGCCCGCGGAATTGACGCACTGAAGCTGGCCATTGACCGCCACGCGGGCAACGCCGACGTTGAGCTGGTGCACTATGCGCAACCGCTTCTGCGCGAGGCCGGTCTGCTGGCGCAGGAGATGGACAACAGCATGCCCGCCAGACAGCGCCTGTGGCTCGGCCTGCAGATGCTGGAAGGCGATATCTACAGCCGCGCCTATGCGGGCCATGCCGCAGACAAACTGGACGTGGCGCTGGCGCGTCTGAGCGATGAGCTCGATGACCCGGCCCTGCACATCGCCGACGCGCGCTATCAGGCCATCGCCGCCATTTGCGACGTGGTCAGTAATGCCCTGACGGCCGAGCCAAGCCGCTTTACGGCCGCCGTGGACAAGATTGTGCTTAACCGCTTCCTCGGTTTGCCGATCTTTTTACTGGTCATGTACCTGATGTTCCTCCTCGCCATTAACATCGGTGGCGCGCTACAGCCTATTTTCGATGCTGGTTCTGTGGCGATATTTGTCCACGGTATTCAGTGGCTGGGCTACACCCTGCACTTCCCGGAATGGCTGACCATTTTCCTCGCCCAGGGGATCGGTGGTGGTATCAACACCGTTCTGCCGCTGGTACCGCAAATCGGCATGATGTACCTGTTCCTCTCGTTCCTTGAGGACTCCGGTTACATGGCGCGTGCGGCTTTCGTGATGGATCGTCTGATGCAGGCCCTGGGTCTGCCGGGTAAATCCTTCGTCCCGCTGATTGTCGGCTTCGGCTGTAACGTGCCGTCGGTAATGGGTGCGCGCACGCTTGATGCCCCCCGCGAACGTCTGATGACCATCATGATGGCGCCATTTATGTCCTGCGGGGCGCGACTGGCTATCTTTGCGGTCTTTGCCGCGGCCTTCTTTGGTCAGGAAGGGGCGCTGGCGGTCTTCTCGCTGTATGTGCTGGGCATCGTGATGGCGATCCTGACCGGGCTCATGCTTAAACACACCATCATGCGCGGGGAAGCGTCGCCGTTTGTGATGGAACTGCCGGTGTATCACGTGCCGCATCTGAAAAGCCTGGCGATCCAGACCTGGCAGCGCCTGAAAGGTTTTGTTCTGCGCGCCGGTAAAGTGATTGTTATCGTCAGCATCTTCCTGAGCGCGCTGAACAGTTTCACCCTGAGCGGGCAGGCGGCGGATAACATCAACGACTCCGCCCTCGCCTCCGTGAGCCGCGTCATTACCCCGGTGTTTAAACCGATTGGCGTGCATGAAGACAACTGGCAGGCGACCGTTGGCCTGTTCACCGGCGCGATGGCAAAAGAGGTGGTGGTCGGCACCCTGAACACGCTTTACACCGCTGAGAATATCCAGGAAGAAGAGTTTAACCCGGCAGCGTTCCACCTCGGTGATGAACTGCTCGGCGCGGTGGAAGAGACCTGGCAGAGCCTGAAAGACACCTTCAGCCTGAGCGTACTGGCGAACCCGATTGAAGCCAGCAAAGGCGACGGCGAAATGGCCACCGGTGCCATGGGCGTGATGAGCGAGAAATTTGGCAGCGCGTCAGCGGCCTACAGCTACCTCATCTTTGTCCTGCTCTATATTCCGTGCATCTCGGTGATGGGGGCGATAGCCCGTGAGTCCAGCCGCGGCTGGATGGGGTTCTCCATCCTGTGGGGCTTAAACATCGCCTACTCGCTGGCGACGCTCTTTTACCAGACCGCTAACTTCAGCCAGCATCCGCGCTACAGCCTGGTCTGCATCCTGGCGGTTGTGCTGTTTAACGTGCTCGTTCTCGGTCTGCTACGCCGGGCACGCAGCCGCGTCGATATCAACCTGCTGGCAAACCGTAAAACCGCCGCGACCTGCTGCAACAGCCCGGCGGGCGACTGTCACTAGGGGGAGCCATGGCATCGTTGATTCAGGTTCGTGATTTACTGGCGTTGCAGGGGCGTATGGAGGCAAAACAGCTAAGCCTCAGCCTGCATACGCCGCAGCCGATGATCGATGCCATGCTGGAAAGACTGGAAGCGATGGGGAAAGCCATACGTATTCAGGAAGAGCCGGACGGTTGTCTGTCCGGCAGTTGTAAACATTGCCCGGAAGGGAAAGCCTGTCTCAGGGAGTGGTGGGCACTTCGTGACTGAAGGCGATCAACGCTGAACAAAACTCGGCAGGATGCGAGATAAACGGCGCATGGGCCGCTTTGGCGATTGTCAGCGATTGACTCTCTGGCCACAGTTCATCCAGCAGTGGCACCACTTTGCGTGGAACCAGCCCATCCAGATAACCATAAATGCGCAGGTGCGGCACCGCCAGCGCGGTCATCGGCTCACGCAGGTCGACCGTTTTCAGTAATTCGAGTCCCCCGTTCAGCACCTCCACATCCGGCATCGGCAGCGACAGCACGGTTTGCTTCAGCAGACGAGCATCCTTACGGGCGCTCTCTGTCCCCATCGTCTGCAGGGCCAGGAAGCGTTCTACCGTTCGCTGGTAATCTTCGCTCAACTGCCGCTGGAAGTTGCTCAGTACGTCCGGCTTAATACCCGGCCACTCCTCCTGCGCACTGAAGTTCGGCGACGAGGCCACCGTTACCAGCGCCTGCACGCGTTCAGGGTTCGTTAATGCAACCTCACTTGCCACCAGCCCGCCCAGACTCCAGCCGAGCCAGATGGCCTGTTGCGGTGCGGCGGCCAGAACCTGCTGCGCCATTTCGTCAAGCGACATCGCCCCATAGCCCCGGCTGCGGCCAAAACCGGGTAAATCCACCAGATGCAGCGTGAAATGCGAGGCAAGTTCCTCATTTACGCAATGCCATACTTCCGCATTCAGTCCCCATCCGTGCAGCAGCACAAGATGGCGATTTCCCGTCCCTACGGTCTGCCACCACAGCGTCTTCATCAGTTACTGTTCTCTTTTTTACATGGAGGTTGTCTATGCTAACAGTGCCCGGCTTGTGCTGGCTATGTCGAATGCCACTTGCGCTGAGCGCGTGGGGAGTCTGTTCCGTCTGCACGCGTTTGCTGGCAAGCCGCATCACGACCTGCCCGCAGTGCGGTTTACCGGCGTACAGTCCACAGTTTCCCTGCGGTCGCTGCCTGAAAAAGCCACCACCGTGGAGCGCCCTGGTGGCGGTCGATGATTACGTTCCACCGTTAAGCAGGCTTATCCACGCGCTGAAGTTTTCCGGCCAGATTGCGCTGGCTCGCCCTCTCGCCCGCCTGTTATTGCTAGCGGTGTTGCAGGCACGGCGCACGCGCGCGCTGCCGAAAGTGGATATGGTGCTGAATGTGCCCTTATACCGGCGCCGTCACTGGCGACGCGGCTACAACCAGAGCGACCTGCTCTGTCGCCCGCTCGCCCGGTGGCTCGGCTGTCAGTACCCAGCCGCTGCGCTGACGCGCCGCCATGCCACCGCCATTCAGCATCAGCTGAGCGCCCGGCTTCGCAAAAGGAACCTCAAAAACGCCTTTCGCCTTGAATTCGCCGTCAAAGGGCTCCATATCGCGATTGTGGATGATGTCGTCACCACAGGCAGTACCGTTGCTGAACTTTCCCGACTGCTTTTGCAAAGCGGCGCCGCGTCGGTTCAGGTATGGTGTCTGTGCCGTACCTTGTAGCCCTTCTCCAATGGGCGTATGATTATACCCAGGTAATTTAGTCAACTATTAGGCCAAAGCTATGATCCGTATTTCCGATTCTGCACAAGCGCACTTTGCCAAACTGCTGGCAAATCAGGAAGAAGGGACGCAGATCCGCGTGTTTGTGATCAATCCAGGCACTCCGAATGCAGAATGTGGTGTCTCCTATTGTCCGCCAGACGCGGTGGAAGCAACTGACACTGCCCTTAAATTTGACCAGCTCACGGCATATGTTGATGAGCTGAGCGCGCCGTATCTTGAAGATGCGGAGATCGACTTCGTCACCGACCAGCTGGGCTCGCAGCTGACGCTGAAAGCGCCAAACGCCAAAATGCGTAAAGTGTCCGACGATGCCCCGCTGATGGAGCGCGTAGAGTATCTGCTGCAATCCCAGATCAACCCGCAGCTGGCCGGTCACGGTGGTCGCGTTTCCCTGATGGAAATCACCGACGAAGGCTACGCAATTCTGCAGTTTGGCGGCGGCTGTAACGGTTGTTCCATGGTCGATGTGACCCTGAAAGAAGGGATCGAGAAGCAGCTGCTGAACGAGTTCCCTGAACTGAAAGGCGTGCGTGACCTGACCGAACACCAGCGCGGCGAGCACTCTTACTACTGATTCATTGCCCGTCTGTATTGCCCGGTGGCGCTGCGCTTACCGGGCCTACAAAAATAGTGCGGTCTGATGCCCTCACCCCGCCCTCTCCCACGGGAGAGGGTGAAAACATTAAAAACGGTAACCTTGCGGTTACCGTTTTGCGTTTACCTCCATATGTTGACCTGCGTCTCATAATTTAAATTTTGCCCTCCAGGGTGATTCTCAATCACGTCATGTTACCCGTATCATTCTCATGGGCACTAAACACACTCATAACAGCCGACTAAACTAAATAGTTTCCAAGGTATCAGTATTAGTGCCGTTAACCACTCTGTTCCCAGTTGGGACAACCGGAACGTGTCGTTGAAACAATGACGTTACCCATAACAATTCAAAGGCCAGGTAAATCATGCCATTAGTCATCGTTGCTATCGGTGTTGTGTTATTACTGCTCTTGATGATCCGTTTCAAAATGAACGGGTTTATCGCTCTGGTTCTGGTGGCACTTGCAGTCGGTCTGATGCAAGGGATGCCGCTGGTCAAAGTTATTAGCTCCATTAAAGCGGGTGTCGGCGGCACGCTCGGCAGCCTGGCGTTGATCATGGGCTTTGGCGCCATGCTCGGCAAAATGCTGGCGGACTGCGGTGGTGCACAGCGTATTGCCACCACGCTTATCGACAAGTTTGGTAAGAAGAACATCCAGTGGGCAGTTGTGTTAACCGGTTTTACCGTCGGTTTCGCACTGTTCTATGAAGTGGGCTTCGTGCTGATGCTGCCGCTGGTCTTCACCATTGCGGCGGCGGCGAGCATTCCGCTGCTGTATGTCGGTGTGCCAATGGCAGCAGCGCTGTCCGTGACGCACGGCTTCCTGCCACCGCACCCGGGCCCAACCGCTATCGCCACCATTTTCCACGCCGATATGGGTAAAACCCTGCTGTTCGGTACGATTCTGGCCATCCCAACCGTGATTCTGGCAGGCCCTGTTTATGCCCGCTTCCTGAAAGGCATTGATAAGCCGATTCCGGAAGGTCTGTACAGCGCGAAAACCTTCACCGAAGAAGAAATGCCTGGCTTTGGCGTCAGCGTCTGGACCTCTCTGGTCCCGGTGATCCTGATGGCGATGCGCGCCGTGGCAGAGATGGTTCTGCCGAAAGGTCACGCGTTCCTGTCCGTTGCTGAGTTCCTCGGCGACCCGGTGATGGCCACGCTGATTGCGGTGTTGATCGCGATGTTCACCTTCGGCCTGAACCGCGGCCGTTCCATGGATCAGATCAACGACACGCTGACCTCTTCCATCAAAATCATTGCCATGATGCTGTTGATCATCGGCGGTGGCGGTGCGTTCAAGCAGGTTCTGGTCGATAGCGGTGTGGATAAATACATCGCGGCCATGATGCATGAAACCAACGTGTCGCCGCTTCTGATGGCCTGGTCTATCGCCGCAGTTCTGCGTATCGCGCTGGGTTCTGCAACCGTTGCGGCAATCACCGCGGGCGGTATCGTTGCGCCACTGATTGCCACCACGGGCGTCAGCCCTGAGCTGATGGTTATTGCCGTCGGTTCCGGTAGCGTGATTTTCTCACACGTGAACGACCCGGGCTTCTGGCTGTTCAAGGAGTACTTCAACCTGACTATCGGTGAAACCATCAAGTCCTGGTCCGCGCTGGAAACCATTATTTCGGTGTGCGGTCTGGTCGGGGTGCTGCTGTTGAATATGGTGGTCTGATGCCATAAGTCGGGTGGCGGCTTCGCCTTACCCGACCTACTCGCTCCATGTAGGCCCGGTAAGCGTAGCGCCACCGGGCAATAAAAACCCGCCACTGGCGGGTTTTTTTATCACTTCTTCGCGACTGCTTTTCGCCGCTTATCCAAATCCTTAATCAGCCTGTTCACCCCGTCATCAGCAAACATCGTCTCAAGCGTAGTGGATAACTTGCGGCGCCAGTTCTTGTACTGATAGCTGGTGCCCGGGATGTTCACCGGCTCCGCCATATCAATCCAGTCTTCCGGCTGCAGGCCCAGCAGGGCGCTGTTGCTGTCGGCAATGTAGCGCTGCAATCCGCGGTTGAGCGTCGGCGTCATCGACATCAGCGACGCTTTATGCCCGGCGCGTTTCGGCAGACAGCCGTGCTTATGCAGTGCATCCAGCAGACCCTGCTTCGCCAGCTCGCGATCCTGATACAGGCCGCGAAGGACATCTTCATCCGGATAGAGACCCAGGGTTTTACCGAGCGTCAGATCGCCGCTTTCCCAATAGCCACGAAGCGTAGGAAGGTCATGCGTCGTCGCGACTGCCATTGACTGTTCAGGGTACGCTTGCGGCGCGCGGAAGGTTTTCTCATGGTCGTTTTCAAAATAGAGCACTTTATAGGAGTAAACGCCGCTGTCGCGAAGCTTACTGACGATTTCTACCGGCACGGTACCGAGATCTTCGCCGATCACCATGCACTGATGGCGCTTGCTTTCCAGCGCCAGGATCGACAGCAGATCGTCAACCGGATACTGAACATACGCCCCGTGATCGGCCGTCTCACCGTAGGGGATCCACCACAGGCGCAGCACCGACATCACGTGGTCGATACGCAGCGCGCCGCAGTTCTGCATGTTGGCGCGCAGCAGATCGATAAACGGCTCGTAGGCACGCGCCGCCATCACGTGCGGATCCATCGGCGGCAGGCCCCAGTTCTGGCCGAGCGGGCCCAGAATATCCGGTGGTGCGCCTACGGAGGCCTTCAGGCAGTACAGCTCACGGTCACACCAGGTTTCCGCCCCGCCTTCTGCCACGCCAACGGCCAGGTCGCGATACAGGCCGATCGGCATCTTATAGCCCTGGCTCACCTGCCAGCAGTCGGCAAACTGGCTGTACGCCAGCCACTGCAGCCACAGGTAGAAGTCCACTTCATCGGCGTATTTTTTACAGAACGCTTTGACTTCAGGCGTGTCGACGGATTGATACGCCTCCGGCCAGACCGGCCAGCCCCAGCGCATTTCGTCCTCTTTCACCTGATACGCATGCAGCGCATCGAACGCCGCCTGCCAGTAGAGGCTCTCGCCCTCCTGCGCCACAAACTGACGGAAGGCGGCCATCTCCTCGTCATCACGCTGAGAAAAGCCTTTCCACGCCAGACGCAGGGCAGCCATCTTCAGCGCCGTCACGGTGGAATAGTCCACCCAGTCTGCTTCGCGCGCCTGCTTCAGCGCCTGCTGAGTGGTGCTAAGTGCCCACCACGCCTGCGCTTCCGGGCTGTTTTTGAAATCGTCTAACGCATTCACGTCGATGTAAATCACGTTCAGCCAGCGACGAGACGACGGGCTGTACGGGCTGGCACTCTCCGGGTTAGCCGGATAGAGGGCGTGGATCGGGTTGAGGCCGATAAACGCGCCGCCGCGCTCCCCCACCGATGCCAGCATCTTTTTCAGGTCACCAAAATCGCCGATGCCCCAGTTGCTGTCAGAGCGCAGGGTGTAGAGTTGCACGCAGGCACCCCACAGCTTTTTGCCTTCGAGCAACGCCTGCGGCTCATAACAACGTTTTGGCGCCACGATCAACCGGCAGTGAAAGCGCAGCTCGTCCTGGGTGAGCGTTAGGGTGTGGTAACCCTCCGGCAGCTTCGCCGGAAGGGTGAATGCTTTGCCGCCAGTGGCGTGACCCTTGTGCTGATGTCCCTCTTCGGTGGTCAGCAGCCAGGTAAACTCGCCGCGTCCTTCCACCGCCAGCGACATCTTTTTGCCCGCGGTGAAGACTTTAACGTTCGGTACCGGCGTGGCCGACGCTTTCGCGTCGGTTTTGTGCATGGCATCCAGCAAACGTCTTTTGGTGTCGGCGCCAATAGACTGTGGTTTGCCGTGAGCATTAATGTAACTGAGGCTGATCCCCGCCGCCTGCGCGGCACTGTCCAGACGTTTACTCTCCATCGCGCTTCCTTAGCGTTTTGCCTGCCAGATACGAGCCTGATAATCACGGATTGAACGGTCAGAGCTGAACATTCCGCAGCGGGCGGTGTTCAGAATGCACGCCCGGGTCCACGCTTCCTGGTCACGGTACAGCACGTCGACCTGTTTTTGCGCTTCCACGTAGGCCGTGAAGTCCGCCATCACCAGATACGGGTCGCCGCCGTGTTTGTCCATACTGTGCATCATCTGGTCAAACGCGTGCTTATCGCCATCGCTGTATTTACCGCTTTCCAGCTCTTTCAGCACCGCATCCAGCACTTTGTCCTTCTTACGCCATTTCACCGGATCGTAGCCTTTGGCCTTGAGGGCTTTCACTTCTTCAACCGTATGACCAAAGATAAAGATGTTCTCTTCTCCAACCTTCTCGGCAATCTCTACGTTCGCACCGTCTAGCGTACCAACAGTCAGCGCGCCGTTCAGCGCCAGCTTCATGTTGCCGGTACCGGACGCTTCTTTACCCGCGGTCGAGATCTGCTCGGAGATATCCGCCGCCGGGATCAGCATCTCTGCAGCAGAGACGCAGTAGTCCGGCAGGAACACCACTTTCAGCTTGTCGCCCACTTTCGGATCGTTGTTGATAGCCGCCGCCACTTTATTGATGGCGAGGATAATGTTTTTCGCCAGGTAGTAGCCCGGTGCCGCCTTCGCGCCGAACAGGAACACGCGCGGCACGCGGTCAGCCTGCGGATTCTCGCGGATCTCTTTGTACAGCGCGAGGATATGCAGCAGGTTCAGATGCTGACGTTTATATTCGTGCAGACGCTTAATCTGGATGTCGAAAATGGCGTTCGGGTTAATCTCGATCCCGGTACGCGCTTTCACAAACGCCGCCAGACGCACTTTGTTATCCCGCTTGATGGCGCGGTATTGTTCGCGGAATTTCGCGTCGTCCGCGTATTTTTCCAGGTTGATCAGCTGGTCCAGATCGTTGGCCCACTCTTTCTTCAGCGTTTTGTCCAGCAGACCGGCCAGCAGCGGGTTGCACTGTTTGATCCAGCGACGCGGCGTGATGCCGTTGGTCACGTTATGGAATTTGGTCGGCCACAGCTGGTGATATTCCGGGAACAGGTCTTTCACCACCAGATCCGAGTGCAGCGCCGCCACACCGTTCACCGCAAAGCCGCTCACCACGCACATATTTGCCATGCGCACCTGTTTGTCATGCACCACGGCCAGCTTCGCCCAGACCGCTTTGTTGCCCGGCCAGGTTTTATCCACCAGCGTTTTAAACTGGTCGTTAATCTTGTTGATGATCTGCATATGGCGCGGCAGCAGCGTTTTCACCAGCTTCTCGTCCCAGCACTCCAGCGCTTCAGGCATCAGGGTGTGGTTGGTGTAAGCAAAGGTGCGGCTGGTGATCGCCCAGGCATCATCCCAGCTCAGCTGGTGCTCGTCGATCAGCACACGCAGCAGTTCAGGAATAGCGATGGTCGGGTGCGTGTCGTTAAGTTGAATCACTTCAAAGTCAGGCAGCTGTGCCAGCTTGCGGCCCGCCAGGTGGTGACGACGCAGAATATCCGCCACGGAGCAGGCGCACTGGAAGTACTGCTGCATCAGACGCAGTTTCTTGCCCGCCAGATGGTTGTCGTTCGGGTAGAGCACTTTGGTCAGCTTCTCGGCGTCGATGCCCTGCTGTTCGGCACGCAGGAAATCGCCGTCGTTAAATTTGGTCAGGTTAAACGGATGCGCATGCTTCGCCTGCCACAGACGCAGCGGTTGCGCCACGCCGTTACGGTAACCCAGCACCGGCAGGTCCCAGGCTTCGCCGATAAACGTAAATGCCGGTTCCCAGAGACCCTGTTTTGATACTTTACCGCCAATGTTCACCTGCACATCCAGCTGCGCGTTGTGGCGGAACCACGGGTAGGTGTTACGGTGCCAGTCGTCCGGCGCTTCCATCTGATGCCCGTCTGCAAATGACTGACGGAACAGACCGTATTGATAGTTCAGGCCGTAACCAATGGCCGACTGCCCAACCGTTGCCATCGAATCGAGGAAACAGGCCGCCAGACGTCCCAGACCACCGTTGCCCAGCGCCGGGTCAATCTCTTCTTCCAGCAGGTCGGTCAGGTTAATGTCGTGTTCTTTCAGCACATCCCCAATCTCCTGATACCAGCCGAGGTTCAGCAGGTTGTTGCCGGTCAGACGACCGATCAGGAATTCCATCGAGATATAGTTGACGTGGCGCTGACCTTTTACCGGTTTTGCCAGAGGTTGAGCATCCAGCTGCTCTGCGAGCGCACCGCTCACCGCCTGCCACCACTGGTGAGGCGTCATCTCGTTTGCAGCATGAAGGCCAAAACGCTGCCACTGACGCGTCAGGGCAGCCTGGAATTGAGCTTTGTTGAAGGTAGGCTGTGACATAGGGGATCGGCATCCTTTAGAAAGAAAACACAAGTTGGCGCTAGTGTGCCTGGCTCATTTCTCCTCTTCCTCCTCCCGCAGGGGATTAGGCAGGGAGGAGTAGCGGGGATGAGCATAAAAGTGTGATCGAGGCCACTCTGAGAGCATAGTCGGAGTGTGTCAGGAAGATAAAAAGATAACCGGGAAGCGTGTCAGGAAAATGAAATGCAGTTTCGGGTGAAATTAAAACGCGCTGAAATGATTACTTACGTAGAATAATATTTCCGCAACCGGGTCAGAACGAAGAAGATTATTAATTTCACTAAACTTTACCCCGCGTTTATTAAATTTGACGTCACTATACCTTTCTGAAACCAGTTTCAGCGCAGCCGCAGCACAGCCATACAAGCCAGCATTGACGCGGCATCACAGCCCTTTCCAGAAAGTTCCATCATCTGTCTGAATGTTTTGTGACAGAGTGCAAATTCAGAGCCACCAAAACCAGACATAACTTGCAATAGTTCTCTTTCTGGCCGACCTTATATCTATTAATTACGAAGCGCAAAAAAATAAATTCTCTCGTTCCCCACAGTGAAGTGAAACCTATGTTGATTCCGTCTAAATTAAGTCGCCCGGTTCGTCTTGACCATACAGTGGTCCGCGAGCGTCTGTTGGCTAAACTTTCCGGCGCGCATAATTTCCGACTGGCGCTGGTTACGAGCCCTGCAGGTTATGGAAAAACAACGCTCATTTCGCAATGGGCCGCAGGTAAAAGCGATCTTGGCTGGTGCTCCCTTGATGAGGGCGATAACCAGCAAGAACGTTTTGCCAGCTATCTGATTGCCGCCATTCAGCAGGCCACCAACGGGCACTGCGTGGCCAGCGAAGTGATGGTGCAAAAGCGCCAGTACGCCAGCCTGTCCTCCCTTTTCTCTCAGCTGTTTATTGAACTGGCCGAGTGGCACCGCCCGCTTTACGTGGTCATTGATGATTATCATCTGATCACTAACCCGGTGATCCATGAGTCCATGCGCTTCTTCCTGCGCCATCAGCCGGAAAACCTGACCCTGGTGGTGCTGTCGCGTAACCTGCCGCAGTTGGGCATTGCCAACCTGCGCGTGCGCGATCAACTGCTGGAAGTGGGTAGCCAACAGCTGGCCTTTACCCATCAGGAAGCCAAACAGTTCTTTGACTGCCGCCTGAACTCACCGATTGAGGCCGCTGAAAGCAGCCGCCTGTGCGACGATGTCGCCGGTTGGGCGACAGCGCTGCAGCTGATTGCCCTCTCCGCCCGGCAAAACAACAGCCCGACGCATCAGTCCGCGCGTCGCCTGGCGGGGATCAACGCCAGCCATCTTTCCGATTACCTGGTGGATGAGGTGCTGAACAGCGTCGATCCTTCGACCCGCCATTTCCTGCTGAAGAGCTCCCTGCTGCGTTCCATGAACGACGCGTTGATTGTGCGCGTGACCGGCTGCGAAAACGGTCAGCTGCAGCTTGAAGAGATTGAACGCCAGGGGCTGTTCCTGACGCGGATGGACGATCCCGGTGAATGGTTCAGCTATCACCCGCTGTTTGGCAGTTTCCTGCGCCAGCGTTGCCAGTGGGAGCTGGCGACTGAATTGCCGGACATCCACCGGGCTGCCGCTGAGAGCTGGATGGCGCAAGGCTTCCCGAGCGAGGCTATCCATCATGCGCTCGCCGCCGGTGATGCCGGCATGCTGCGCGATATCCTCCTCAACCACGCGTGGGGGTTGTTTAACCACAGCGAACTGACGCTGCTGGAAGAGTCGCTGAAAGCGCTGCCGTGGGAGAGCCTGCTGGAGAACCCGCGTCTGGTGCTGCTGCAGGCCTGGCTGATGCAGAGCCAGCACCGCTACAGCGAAGTGAATACCCTGCTGGCGCGTGCCGAGCAGGAGATGGAAAGCGATATGGATACCACCCTGCACGGCGAATTTAACGCCTTGCGGGCCCAGGTAGCGATCAACGATGGCGATCCGGAAGAAGCAGAGCGGCTGGCAATGGTCGCGCTGGATGAGCTGCCGCTGGCCAATTTCTACAGCCGCATTGTGGCGACGTCGGTACACGGCGAGGTACTGCACTGCAAGGGTGAGCTGACGCGCTCCCTGTCGCTGATGCAACAGACCGAACAGATGGCCCGCCGTCATGATGTCTGGCATTACGCGCTGTGGAGCCTGATCCAGCAAAGCGAAATTTTATTTGCTCAGGGGTTCCTGCAGGCGGCCTGGGAGAATCAGGAAAAGGCGTTTCAGCTGATTCGCGAACAGCATCTTGAACAGCTGCCAATGCACGAGTTCCTGTTGCGTATTCGCGCCCAGCTTCTGTGGGCGTGGTCACGCCTGGATGAAGCAGAGAGCTGTGCCCGTCAGGGCGTAGAGGTGCTTTCCGGCTTCCAGCCGCAGCAGCAACTGCAGTGCCTGGCCCTGCTGGTGCAATGCTCGCTGGCGCGTGGGGATCTGGATAATGCCCGCAACCACCTGAACCGTCTGGAGAACCTGCTCGGCAATGGTCAGTATCACAGCGACTGGGTTTCGAACGCCGATAAGGTGCGGGTGATTTACTGGCAGATGACGGGTGATAAGAAATCCGCCGCCAACTGGCTGCGCCAGACGCCAAAACCTGAATTTGCAAATAACCACTTCCTGCAAAGTCAGTGGCGAAACATTGCACGCGCGCAGATCCTGCTCGGTGAGTTTGAACCGGCTGAGATTGTGCTGGAAGAGCTGAACGAGAACGCCCGCAGCCTGCGTCTGATGAGCGATCTCAATCGTAACCTGCTGCTGCTTAACCAGCTCTACTGGCAGGCCGGGCGTAAAAATGATGCCCAGCGCGTACTGCTGGAGGCGTTGCAGCTGGCGAACCGTACCGGGTTTATCAGTCACTTTGTGATTGAGGGCGAAGTGATGGCTCAACAGCTGCGTCAGCTTATTCAGCTCAACACGCTGCCGGAGCTGGATCAGCACCGTGCCCAGCGCATCCTGCGCGAGATTAACCAGCACCATCGCCACAAGTTTGCCCACTTCGACGAGAACTTCGTTGAACGCCTGCTGAACCATCCGGAAGTACCTGAACTTATTCGCACCAGCCCGCTGACGCAGCGCGAATGGCAGGTGCTGGGGCTTATCTATTCAGGCTACAGCAATGAGCAGATTGCCGGTGAGCTGGCGGTGGCGGCAACCACCATCAAAACGCATATCCGCAATCTGTATCAGAAGCTGGGCGTGGCGCACCGTCAGGATGCGGTGCAGCATGCGCAGCAGTTGTTGAAGATGATGGGGTATGGGGTGTAGGTTTGTGCGGGCTGATGCCCTCACCCCGGCCCTCTCCCCGTGGGAGAGGGAGAATGGCTTCTCAACATAACTCTAACTGCACATTATTATCTTTAATCACCTGCATCACGCCCGCCGGTGGCATCACATCGGTATAAACCGCATTTACCATGCTGATGCTGCCCATGTTGACCATCGCGTTACGGCCAAATTTGGAGTGGTCCACCACCAGCATCACGTGACGTGAGTTTTCAATGATCGCGCGCTTGGTGCGCACCTCGTGATAATCAAATTCCAGCAGTGAGCCGTCGCTGTCGATGCCGCTGATCCCCAGAATGCCGAAGTCGAGACGGAACTGAGAGATAAAATCGAGCGTCGCTTCACCAATGATGCCGCCGTCGCGGCTGCGCAGTTCGCCCCCGGCGAGGATGATGCGGAAATCATCTTTCTGCATCAGGGTATTGGCCACGTTCAGGTTGTTGGTCACGATGCGCAGGTTTTCGTGATCCAGCAGCGCATGGGCGACCGCTTCAGGCGTGGTGCCGATATCAATAAACAGCGTCGCCCCGTTGGGGATTTGGCTCGCCACTTTACGGGCAATGCGCTCTTTCTCTGCCGTCTGCGTGGCTTTGCGGTCATGCCACGAGGTGTTAACCGAACTGGACGGCAGCGCCGCCCCGCCGTGATGGCGCAAAATACGGTTTTGATCGGCAAGATCGTTCAGGTCGCGGCGGATGGTTTGTGGGCTGACGGCAAACTGTTCCACCAGCTCTTCGGTGCTGACGTATCCCTGTTTTTTTACCAGTTCGATAATGGCGTCATGACGTTGTGTTTGTTTCATGAAATATCCCTGGGAATTATGTTCGTTTTCGCGCATGGAGCGTGTCGGCAAACGCCATTGCCAGCCCGACGGCCAGCCCGGTGACGTGTGCACCATTGGCGATAGACATACCAAACAGATCAAACCATCCGGCAATTAGCCATATTAACGCAAAGGTTATTAATCCGCGCTGCAGATAGATGCCACTTTCGGGGTCGCGCTCGCCTCTGAGCCAGACATAGCCCATCAGGGCATACACCACGCCGGATAAACCACCGAACCACGGGCCGCTGAATTTATGCTGCACATAGCCGCTCAGCAGGGCGCTGATAAGAGTGATAACAATCAGCTTGCCGCTGCCCAGACGCTTCTCCACCGCGCCACCGAGATACCACCACCACAGCAGGTTAAAGAGAATATGCATCACCGAGAAGTGCATCAGCGCGTGGGTGAAATAGCGCCAGACGTCAAAATCGAGAGACGGGTCGTACGGCCACGCAAGCGCGATCATCACGCTCTGGTCACCCACCACGTTCATAATGATGAAGACGATAATGCAGGCCGCCATCAGCAGCAGCGTAAACGGACCTGCGCGCTCGCGAATGGTGGCAAGGAAGGGGAAGCGCCGATAGTGCAGTCCGCTCCCCGTCTGCCCCGACTGCCAGCTCGCGGCCAGATAGCGAGGGTCGCCGGGATTCTCAAGAAAGCGGGCCAGTTCCGCATTCACGCGATCGGCCTGGCTTTCATCCGCCAGCCAGACATCGGTTTTCGTGTGCTGCTGAACGGTCAGGATGATGCCCTGGGTTGCCATATAGTCGACAAACGCCTGGGCGACGCGCGGATTGGTAAAAGAGGTGATCATCAACATGGGCGGCGGTCGCTTATTTCCACACAAAAGGGGACAGTATAGCGGGATCAGCGCTCAAAAGCGTATTCCACTTCTGCCGGGAAATGACGATGCCAGGCATCGAAACCGCCGTCGACGCTGTAGACCGCATCATAGCCCTGCTGAATAAGGTACTGCGCCGCACCTTTGCTGCTGTTGCCGTGATAGCACATCACCATCACCGGCGTATCGAAGTCGTTATCGCGCATAAACGCGCCCAGCGTATCGTTGGTGAGGTGGAACGCACCCGGGGTGTGGCCCATCGCAAAACTCTGCGGATCGCGGATATCCACCAGCACCGCCGTTCCCTGGTGCATCTTCTGGTGGGCTTCTTCTACGTTAATACATTCAAACTGATCCATGGTGTTCTCTTTCTGTTGTTCAGGTTGGGTGCGCTCTGATGCCCTCACCCCAGCCCTCTCCCACGGGGAGAGGGAGAAAAGTTAGTCGCACTATTTTACCCCGTAGTGTACGTCCTGGCGGCGGGTAAACGCCATTATGTTATCCATATCACTCTAAATTGTTTTTTTGATGTTACCAAAAGCGCGTTCCTTTGCTATTATGAGCGATATCGAACATTTCTGAGCTTTAACGAAAGTGCGTGAGGGTGTTATGGAAACCAAAGATCTGATTGTGATAGGCGGTGGCATCAACGGTGCCGGTATTGCGGCAGACGCCGCAGGACGCGGATTATCCGTACTGATGCTGGAAGCTAACGACCTCGCCTGCGCGACGTCGTCCGCCAGCTCCAAACTGATTCACGGTGGCCTGCGCTACCTGGAACACTATGAATTCCGTCTGGTCAGTGAAGCGCTGGCCGAACGTGAAGTGCTGCTGAAGATGGCACCGCACCTGGCCATCCCGATGCGCTTCCGCCTGCCCCATCGCCCGCATCTGCGTCCGGCGTGGATGATTCGAATCGGTCTGTTTATGTACGATCATCTGGGTAAACGCACCAGCCTGCCGGGTTCAAACGGTTTGCGTTTTGGCTCAGAATCGGTCCTTAAGCCTGAAATCGTGCGCGGTTTCGAATATTCCGACTGCTGGGTGGACGATGCGCGTCTGGTGCTGGCTAACGCACAGATGGTTGAGAAGAAAGGCGGCGAAGTGAAAACCCGCACCCGCGCCACCGCTGCGCGCCGTGAAAACGGCCTGTGGATCGTCGAAGCGGAAGACGTAGATACCGGCGAGAAGTTCAGCTGGAAAGCGCGCGGTCTGGTGAACGCCACCGGCCCATGGGTGAAACAGTTCTTCGACGAGGGTATGCATCTGCCATCTCCGTACGGTATCCGCCTGATCAAAGGCAGCCACATTGTGGTACCACGCGTGCACACCCAGAAGCAGGCCTACATTCTGCAGAACGAAGACAAGCGCATTGTGTTTGTGATCCCGTGGATGGACGAATTCTCCATCATCGGCACCACCGACGTGGAGTACAAAGGCGATCCGAAAAACGTCGAGATCGACGAGAGCGAAGTGAACTACCTGCTGAAGGTGTATAACGCGCACTTCAAGAAACAGCTGTCCCGCGATGACGTGGTCTGGACTTACTCCGGCGTGCGTCCGCTGTGCGATGACGAATCTGACTCACCGCAGGCGATTACCCGCGACTATACGCTCGATATTCACGACGTGGACGGTCAGGCACCGCTGCTCTCCGTGTTTGGCGGCAAGCTCACCACCTACCGTAAGCTGGCCGAGCACGCGCTGGAAAAACTGGCGCCGTACTACAAAGGCATTGGCCCGGCATGGACCAAAGGCGCGGTACTGCCTGGCGGTGATATCGGCGACAACCGCGATGATTACGCCGCGAAGCTGCGTCGTCGCTATCCATTCATCACGGAAGGCATGGCGCGCCACTATGCCCGTACCTACGGCAGCAACACGGAATTGATCCTGGGTGACGCGAAAGAGATTGCCGACCTGGGCGAACATTTTGGCCACGAGCTGTATGAAGCCGAACTGCGCTATCTGGTGGAACATGAGTGGGTTCGCCGTCTGGATGATGCCATCTGGCGTCGTACCAAAGAGGGTATGTGGCTGAATGCCGAACAGCAGTCGCGTGTGGCGCAGTGGTTGCTGCAGCATGCGGGGAAGCGTGAGCTGTCGTTGGCGTCGTGATGTAAAAAAGCCGGGTGGCGGCTCCGCTTTACCCGGCCTACTCGATCCCGTAGGCCCGGTAAGCGCAGCGCCACCGGGCTTTGTTTTTACAACCGCACCGGATCAATATGCCAGATATTCTCGGCATACTCCTTAATGGTCCTGTCGGACGAGAAATACCCCATATTGGCGATGTTATGCATCGCGACGCAGGTCCACTTCTCCTGCTGACGATAAAGCTCGTCCACCCTGTCCTGACAATCCACGTAGCTGCGGTAATCCGCCAGCACCTGATAGTGGTCGCCAAAGTTAATCAGCGAATCCACCAGGTCCCGATAGCGCCCTGGCTCGTCTGGGCTAAACACCCCGGTGGCGATTTGCGTCAGCACCTGACGTAGCTCCTCATCCTCTTCGTAATACTCACGCGGCGAGTAGCCTTTCTTGCGCAGCGCCTCCACCTCTTCCGTGGTATTTCCGAAGATAAAGATATATTCCGCCCCCACGTGCTCCAGCATTTCGACATTGGCCCCGTCCAGCGTGCCGATGGTCAGCGCGCCGTTAAGGGCAAACTTCATGTTACTGGTGCCGGACGCTTCCGTCCCGGCGGTGGAGATCTGCTCAGAGAGATCGGCCGCCGGAATGATCAGCTGCGCCAGGCTGACGCTGTAGTTAGGAACAAAGACCACCTTCAGCTTGTCGCCGATATCCGGATCGTTGTTGACCACCTTCGCCACATCGTTGATGAGGTGAATGATGTGCTTCGCCATGTAGTAGGCGGACGCCGCCTTACCGGCAAAGATCTTCACGCGCGGCACCCACTCCGCCGTCGGATCGGCCTTGATGCGGTTATAGTGGGTGATCACATGCAGCACGTTCATCAGTTGGCGCTTGTACTCATGAATACGCTTGATCTGTACGTCGAACAGCGCTTTCGGATTCGCCACCACGTTCAGATGCAACGCCAGCCAGACTGACAGACGTTTCTTGTTCAGCAGCTTGGCTTCTCGTACGGCTTTGTTCACCGCCGGAAAATCAATGTGCTGTTCAAGCTCGCTCAGCTGGCTGAGATCGGTTCGCCAGGTGCGGCCAATGTGCTCATCCAGCACCTCAGAAAGCGGCTGGTTTGCCAGCGCCAGCCAGCGACGCGGCGTGACGCCATTGGTCACGTTGCAGAAACGCGTCGGGAAGATCTTCGCAAAGTCCGCAAACAGCGACTGGACCATCAGGTTCGAGTGCAGCTCTGAAACCCCGTTCACCTTGTGGCTGATCACCACCGCCAGCCAGGCCATGCGTACGCGACGACCGTTCGATTCATCAATGATAGAAGCGCGGCTCAGCAGGCCGGTATCGTTCGGATACTGCTCCTGCAGCGTCTTGAGGAAGTAGTCGTTAATTTCAAAGATGATCTGCAGATGGCGCGGCAAAATTTTGCCGAGCATATCCACCGGCCAGGTTTCCAGCGCTTCGCTCATCAACGTGTGGTTAGTGTAAGAGAAGACCTGACAGGTCACCTCAAACGCATCGTCCCAGCTGAACTTATGCTCGTCGATAAGCAGACGCATCAGCTCCGGGATCGACAGCACCGGATGGGTATCGTTGAGGTGAATGGCGGTTTTTTCCGCCAGATTGGCGTAGGTCTTGTGCAGCTGATAGTGACGGCTGAGGATATCCTGAATCGTCGCGGAGACGAGGAAATACTCCTGACGCAGGCGCAGCTCGCGCCCGGAATAGGTCGAGTCGTCCGGGTAGAGCACGCGGGAGACGTTCTCGGAGTGGTTTTTATCTTCCACCGCCGCGAAGTAGTCGCCCTGGTTAAATTTACCCAGGTTAATCTCGCTACTGGCCTGCACGTTCCACAGACGCAGCGTATTGGTCGCATCGGTGTCGTAGCCCGGGACAATCTGGTCATAGGCGACGGCAAGGATCTCTTCGGTTTCCACCCAGCGGGACTTTTTCCCTTCCTGCTGAATACGTCCGCCAAACCGCACCTTATAGCGCGTATTGTGACGTTTAAACTCCCACGGGTTGCCGTATTCCAGCCAGTAGTCCGGGGACTCTTTCTGACGTCCGTCCACGATGTTCTGCTTGAACATCCCGTAGTCGTAGCGAATGCCGTAGCCACGCCCCGGCAGGGCCAGCGTCGCCAGCGAGTCGAGGAAGCAGGCGGCAAGTCGCCCCAGGCCACCGTTACCGAGCCCCGGGTCGTTCTCTTCGTCAATCAGCTCTTCCAGGTCCAGCCCCATCTCTTCCAGCGCGGTTTTAACGTCATCGTAAATACCGAGCGATAACAGCGCGTTAGAGAGGGTGCGGCCAATCAAAAATTCCATCGACAGGTAGTAAACCTGACGCGTTTCCTGCGACAGCTGGGCGCGGTTGGAGCGCAGCCAGCGTTCAACCATGCGGTCACGCACCGCAAACAGGGTGGCGTTGAGCCACTCGTGTTTGTTGGCGATGACCGGATCTTTCCCGATGGTAAACATCAGCTTATAGGCGATAGAGTGCTTCAACGCCTCAACGCTGAGCGTGGGGGAAGAGTAGCTAAAAGGAGCGTTCATATCAGTAACTTCGCCTCGTTACATCAAGCGTTGATAGAGATCGCGGTATGACTGCGCCGCAACGTGCCAGCTAAAGTCCATGGACATCGCCTGACGTTGAACGTAACGCCACAGCGACGGACGGGACCACAAGACGAAAGCACGCCGAATCGCCCGAAGCAGCGACCAGGCATTACTGTCCTCAAAGACAAACCCGCTGGCGATACCGTCCGCCAGGTTTTCCAGTGAGCTGTCAGATACCGTATCCGCCAGCCCGCCCGTGCGTCGCACCAGCGGCAGGGTGCCGTACTTCAGGCCGTAGAGCTGCGTCAGGCCGCAAGGTTCAAAACGGCTCGGCACCAGAATGATGTCCGCGCCGCCCATGATCCGGTGCGAGAACGCTTCGTGATAGCCAATCTGCACGCCCACCTGCCCCGGGTGTTCCGCCGCTGCCGCCAGGAATCCTTCCTGCAATACCGGGTCGCCCGCGCCGAGCAGCGCCAGCTGTCCGCCCTGCTCCAGCAGACCCGGCAGGGCCTCCAGCACCAGGTCCAGCCCTTTCTGGCTGGTCAGACGGCTCACCACCGCAAACAGTGGCACTTTGTCGTTGACCTTCAGCCCCATCGCAATTTGTAACTGGCGTTTGTTTTCCGCTTTGTCTTCCACGGAATCACGGCCATAGCGGGCCGCGAGCAGCAGGTCGGTCTCCGGGTTCCAGATCTGTTCATCGACGCCGTTGAGGATCCCCGACAAACGCCCTTCACGATGGCGCTGACGGAGCAACCCTTCCAGGCCGTAGCCGAACTCCGGCTGCGTAATTTCACGGGCGTAGGTCGGGCTCACGGCCGTGATGTGGTCGGCATAGTAAAGCCCGGCCTTCAGGAACGAGATCTGCCCGTTAAACTCCAGCCCGTGCATGTTATAGAACGACCATGGCAGATCGATGTCATTCATGTGATGGGCGTAGTACATGCCCTGATACGCCAGGTTATGCACCGTAAAGACCGATTTCGCCGGATGGCCGCGCGCCGCCAGATATGCCGGAGCGAGCCCCGCGTGCCAGTCGTGTGCGTGCACAATGTCCGGGCGCCAGAACGGATCCAGCCCTACCGCCATTTCAGCCCCAACCCAGCCGAGCAGCGCAAAACGCAGCACGTTGTCGGTATAGGCAAACAGGTTCGTATCGTGATACGGGCTACCTGGTCGGTCATATAAGTGCGGCGCGTCGATCAGGTAGATGCCCACGCCATTGTAATGTCCATACAGCAGGGTGATGCGTCCGGCGAAGGTGTCACGGCGCGTCACCACCTTTGCATCGGGAATGCCGCGCCGGATATCCGGGAAGGCAGGCAGCAGGACTCGGGTATCGACTCCGCCAGCGATTTGCGCCGCGGGTAATGCACCAAGAACATCCGCCAGGCCGCCCGTTTTTAACAACGGGAACATCTCAGAACATACGTGTAAAACCTGCATCATCGCTCCTGTTTGATCTGCAGCTTCCGCAACATTTCCCGTGTGACTAACACGATCCCCTCTTCAGAACGGTAGAAGCGACGTGCATCTTCTTCCGCGTTTTCACCAATCACCATTCCTTCAGGAATGACGCAGGCACGGTCGATCACGCAGCGACGCAGACGACACGAACGCCCGACCCAGACATCCGGCAGCAGCACCGCCGAATCGATATTACAGAATGAGTTTATACGCACGCGCGGGAACAGCACCGACTGCACCACCACCGAGCCGGAGATAATGCACCCGCCGGAGACCAGCGAGTTCAGCGTCATGCCGTGGCTGCCGGAGCGGTCCTGAACGAATTTCGCTGGCGGCAGGGATTCCATATGGGTACGGATCGGCCAGTTCTGGTCGTACATATCCAGCTCAGGCGTGACGGAGGCCAGATCGAGGTTGGCTTTCCAGTACGCTTCCAGGGTCCCCACATCGCGCCAGTAAGGTTCCGCATTCGGATCTGACTGCACGCAGGACAATGGGAAAGGATGTGCATAGGCCATGCCAGCTTTGGTAATTTTCGGAATGATGTCTTTACCGAAGTCGTGGCTGGAGTGTTCGTCTTTGTCGTCTTCTTCCAGCAGCTCATAAAGGTAATCTGCATCAAAGACATAGATCCCCATGCTGGCGAGCGATTTGGTGTCATCTCCCGGCATGGTTGGTGGGTTGGCCGGTTTTTCAACGAAGTCGATAATTTTATCGTCCGCGTCCACGTGCATCACGCCAAACGCCGTCGCCTCGGCAACGGGCACCGGCAGACACGCCACGGTGCAGCGCGCCCCTTTCTCGACGTGGTCGATGAGCATGTGGGAGTAGTCTTGCTTGTAGATGTGGTCCCCGGCGAGGATCACGATGTACTCCGCGTTGTAGCGGCGAATGATATCGAGGTTCTGGGTCACCGCATCAGCGGTGCCGCGGTACCAGTTTTCACCGTGAACACGCTGCTGGGCAGGCAGGAGATCGACAAACTCATTCATCTCTTCGCTGAAGAATGACCAGCCGCGCTGAATATGCTGCACCAGGGTGTGCGACTGATACTGCGTAATGACGCCAATGCGGCGAATACCTGAGTTCAGGCAGTTGGACAGTGCAAAATCGATAATTCGGAACTTACCACCAAAGTGAACAGCCGGCTTGGCGCGCTTGATGGTCAAATCTTTAAGACGGGTTCCGCGCCCGCCAGCGAGGATCAGGGCAACCGTTTTTAAGGGGAGCTGGCGTGCCAACATTAAGGGATCGTTCTTCTCTAATCTAACCATGACTAACTCCTTTTTTATCATCTTGGAATACGCACACTCCGTGCGCAGGCCCGTGCCAGACAGCCATTACTACCGGATTATCCGCTCCGGCAAAGGGGGGAACGGCGCGCCATTCCCCGTCAGGTAAAACAATCTCAGCGACGTCATCCGTCGCGTTCAGCGTAACCAGCCAGCGATCCGAAAGCAGGATCTGCAGGCGCGGTACGCCGTGTTGCCACTCTTGCGCGCTTAACGGTTGCGCGTCTTTATTCAGCCAGCGAACGTTGCCGTCGCCCTCCTCCCACCAGCGGTTGGCGGTGAGCGCGGGGATCTGCTGACGAAGGTGGATCAGCGCCGCGGTAAAGTGGATCAGGCCGCTGTTCGCTTCTCCCCAGTCGAGCCAGGTTAAGGTGTTGTCCTGGCAATAGGCGTTGTTGTTACCGTGCTGGCTGTGGCCGTGTTCATCCCCTGCCAGCAGCATCGGCGTACCCTGCGACAACAAAAGCGTCGTCAGCAGCGCATGCACGCTGGCGCGTCGCCGCTCAATAACATCCAGACTTCCGCCTAACCCTTCTATACCATGATTAAAGCTATGGTTATTGTTAGTGCCATCGCGATTCTCCTCGCCATTTGCCTCATTGTGTTTCTGATTGAAACAAACGCAGTCCCGGAGCGTAAAACCGTCATGCGCGGTCACCAGGTTGACGGTGGCAGACGGTCGTTTGCCATCACGTTTAAACAGATCGCTGGAAGCGGCAAAGCGTCCGGCGAACTCCCCCAGCGACAGGCTTCTCTCCAGCCAGAAGCGGCGTACGGCATCGCGATAGTGGTCGTTCCATTCGGCAAACAGCGGCGGGAAGTTCCCCACCTGGTAGCCGCCTTCACCAATGTCCCACGGCTCGGCAATCAGTTTCACCCGCGAGAGCACCGGGCAGTTTTTGATTGCCTCAAACAGCGGCGCCTGCTGGCTGAACCCCGGCGTGCGGCCCATCACCGGCGCCAGGTCAAAACGAAAACCGTCGACGTGGAACGTTTCCACCCAATATTTCAGGCATTCATACGCAAAATGCGTCACCGCCGGATGGCTGAGGTTGAGCGTGTTACCGCAACCGGTCCAGTTGTGGTAATCACCATCCTCTCTGATCCAATAATAGCTACGGTTATCAATTCCGCGCATGGAGAGCGTCGGACCGTCGAGATCGCTTTCCGCGCTGTGGTTCAGCACCACGTCCAGAATCACTTCGATACCGGCCGCATGAAGCGCTTTCACCGCATCACGAAACTCGTCCCGCGCCTTGTCCGGGTGGACGGCGTAGCGGGGGGCGAGCGCAAACATCGCCAGCGGGTTGTAGCCCCAGTAGTTGCTCAGGCCCAGTCGCTGCAGGCGAGGCTCGCTGGCGAAATGGGCGATGGGCAACAACTCCAGCGCGGTGATCCCGAGATGTTTCAGATAGGCGATCATGGTCGGATGGCCGAGCGCCTTATAGGTGCCGCGCATCTCTTTGGGAATAGACGGATGGAGATAGGTCAGCCCTTTTACATGGGCCTCGTAAATCACGGTGTTGCCCCACGGCGTGCCCGGCGGAGCATCGTCTTCCCAGTCGTAGCGATCGCCCACCACCACGCTTTTTGGGGCCACGTGGGCGCTGTCGCGGTGGTCGGGTTCCCCGTAGCCGACGTGGAAAATCGGGTCGTCTTTAAACTCGCCTTCCACGCGGTGGGCGCAGGGGTCAATCAGCAGCTTTGCCGGGTTAAACCAGTGCCCCTGAGCAGGCGCCCAGGGACCGTGAACGCGAAAACCGTAATGCATCCCTGGCCGCCCACCGGCCAGGTAACCGTGCCAGGTATCCCCGGTGCGCGCCGGTAAATCGTAACGATGTTCGTTACCTTCCCCATCAAACACACAGAGTTCGACCCGCTCCGCGTGAGCAGAAAAGAGGGTGAAATTCACACCCTTTCCGTCAAAGCTCGCCCCGAGCGGTTCGGGTTTACCTGCCGTAAGCTGCGTCATTCGCCCTCCCGCACCAGCCAGATGGTACCGAGCGGCGGCAGCGTCAGGCTCAGGGAGTTGGGGCGCCCGTGGCTTTCGATGGCATCACTCTGGACCAGTCCGCCATTACCGGCGTTACTGCCGTGGTAATGCATAGAATCGGTGTTGAGGATTTCGCGCCATTTACCGGCCTGATTAATGCCAAAGCGGTAATGATGACGTGGAACCGGCGTAAAGTTGCTGGCAACGATAATCTCGTTGCCCGCTTTATCCCGGCGCACAAAGACAAATACCGAGCGCTCATGGTCGTCCACCACCAGCCACTCAAAACCGTACGGATCGAAGTCCAGCTCGTGCAGTGCTTTATGGTGGCGGTAGGTCAGGTTCAGATCGCGGACCAGCCGCTGCACGCCGTGGTGCCAGTTGTCAGCGCCCTCCAGCAGATGCCAGTCGAGGCTGGTATCGTGGTTCCACTCGCGCCCCTGGGCGAACTCGTTGCCCATAAACAGCAGTTTTTTGCCCGGGAAGGCGAACATCCAGCCGTAGTAGGCGCGCAGGTTGGCAAACTTCTGCCACGCGTCGCCCGGCATGCGGTCGAGAATGGATTTTTTACCGTGCACCACTTCATCGTGCGACAGCGGCAGCATGAAGTTTTCGGTGTAGTTGTAGAGCAGCCCAAAGGTAAGCTTATCGTGATGATACTGACGATAAACCGGGTCGAGCTTCATGTAATCAAGCGTGTCGTGCATCCAGCCCAGGTTCCACTTGTACCAGAAGCCCAGGCCACCCATTGACGGCGGACGCGAAACACCGGCGAAGTCGGTGGACTCTTCCGCCATCGTCACCGCACCCTCAACCTGCTCGCCAATAATGCGGTTGGTGTTGCGCAGAAACTCAATTGCTTCCAGGTTCTCGCGACCGCCATACTCGTTCGGGATCCACTCGCCCTCTTTGCGGCTATAGTCGCGATAGATCATCGACGCCACCGCATCCACGCGCAGGGCATCAATGCCGAAACGCTCGATCCAGTAAAGCGCGTTCCCGACCAGGTAGTTCGCGACTTCACGACGACCGTAGTTGTAGATCAGCGTATTCCAGTCCTGGTGATAGCCTTCGCGCGGGTCGCTGTGCTCGTACAGTTTTGTGCCGTCGAACTCGGCCAGCGCAAAATCATCCGACGGGAAGTGGCCCGGCACCCAGTCAAGAATGACGTTCAGCCCGGCGGCGTGTGCGGCATCAACGAAATAGCGGAAGTCGTCGCGCGTGCCAAAGCGGCGAGTCGGTGCGTATAACCCGGTGGGCTGATAGCCCCAGCTTCCGTCGAACGGGTGCTCGTTAACCGGCAGCAGCTCCAGATGGGTAAAGCCCATCCATTTGGCGTACGGTACCAGCTGGTCAGCCAGCTCACGATAGCTCAGCCAGAAATTGTCATCGGTGTGGCGACGCCAGGAGCCGAGATGCACCTCATAAACGGAGATTGGCGCGTCGAAGCGGTTAGCCTGCTTGCGCTCTTCCGTCTGGACCACCTTCTCCGGCAGGCCGCAAATAAGCGAGGCAGTATTCGGGCGCAGCTCCGCTTCAAAGGCGTACGGGTCAGCCTTAATGCGCAGCTTGCCGTTGGCATCGATCATCTCAAATTTATAGAGCTGACCGTTATGCGCGCCGGGGATGAACAGCTCCCAGATGCCGGTTTCCCGACGCAGGCGCATGGGGTGACGACGACCGTCCCAGTAGTTGAACTGCCCGACGACGGAGACGCGCTGGGCGTTTGGCGCCCACACGGCAAACCGCGTGCCGGTAATACCATCCATGGTATCCGCATGGGCACCCAGCGTTTCATAAGGCCGCAGATGGGTACCTTCGGACAGCAGCCAGGCATCCATCTCTTTTAAGAGCGGGCCAAAGCTATAGGGATCGTCAATCAGGTTTTGCTGACCGTGCCAGATGACGGCAAGCTGATAACGAAAGGGGTTTTTACGACGGGGCATGACGCCCGAGAAGAAGCCACGTGAGTCGAGGCATTCCAGATTACCCACCTTGCGGCCGGTTTTGGGTTCGATGACCCACACTTCTGTGGCATCCGGTAACAGCGCGCGAACTTCCAGCCCGGCCTCTGTACGCTGCATCCCTAGCACAGAAAAGGGGTCGGCAAAATGACCCGCAATAAGCGCATTAATCACGTCTCTCGAAATACGATCGGACATGGTATTCATCCTGTTTTTTTATGTCGCCCTTTTTATTCGCTCCGGGACGACTTTTAATGTGACCTAAACGGTGCAGCTCATCCTCTCTGCTCCGCCCTACCCTCAGGTGAGAAATAAATCTTCCTTAAAGCATAGCCAACGACGAGGTTCCTCCTGATAAAAAATAAGACATCTGCGTTTTACTCCATGTAGTACGCAAAAAAAGGGGGTGAAAATCACCCCCGGTAGTTAACAAATTATTACGCCAGCTGGCGCAGCATGCGGCGCAGCGGCTCTGCGGCACCCCACAGCAGCTGGTCACCCACGGTGAACGCGGAGAGGTACTCTGGCCCCATGTTCAGCTTGCGCAGACGGCCAACCGGCGTGGTCAGCGTGCCGGTGACGGCCGCAGGCGTCAGTTCGCGCATGGTGATATCGCGATCGTTTGGCACCACTTTCGCCCACGGGTTGTGTGCGGCAAGCAACTCTTCCACGGTCGGAATAGACACATCTTTTTTCAGTTTAATGGTGAAGGCCTGGCTGTGGCAGCGCAGCGCGCCGATACGCACGCACAGACCGTCAACCGGAATGGTGTTCGCGGTAGCGAGGATTTTGTTGGTCTCCGCCTGACCCTTCCACTCTTCACGGGTCTGGCCGTTATCCAGCTGTTTGTCGATCCATGGGATCAGGCCACCGGCCAGCGGTACGCCAAAGTTATCTACCGGCAGTTCGCCGCTGCGGGTCAGCTCGGTGACCTTACGCTCGATATCGAGGATCGCGGACGCCGGATTTGCCAGCTCGGTCGCAACGCTCTGGTGCAGCTGGCCCATCTGGGTCAGCAGTTCACGCATGTGACGCGCACCGCCGCCGGATGCGGCCTGGTAGGTCGCCACGGAGACCCACTCAACCAGGTCCTGCGCGAACAGGCCACCGAGGGACATCAGCATCAGGCTGACGGTACAGTTACCGCCGACAAAGGTTTTCACGCCGTTGTTCAGGCCGTCGGTGATCACGCCCTGGTTCACCGGGTCGAGGATGATGATGGCATCGTCTTTCATACGCAGCGAAGAGGCCGCGTCAATCCAGTAGCCCTGCCAGCCGCTTTCACGCAGCTTTGGATAGATTTCGTTGGTATAATCGCCGCCCTGGCAGGTCACAATAATGTCGAGTGCCTTCAGCGCTTCCAGATCGTAAGCACCCTGCAACGTCCCTGTGGTACCACCAAAGGACGGTGCAGCCTGGCCGAGCTGGGAAGTGGAGAAGAAGACCGGGCGGATAGCGTCGAAATCGCGCTCTTCAACCATGCGTTGCATGAGTACAGAGCCGACCATACCGCGCCAGCCGATAAAACCAACGTTTTTCATAGCATTTGTTTCCTGCAGAGGGTGTGTGCTGTTTGTGCAAGCCAGTATTGAACTGGGATATGCTTCACATTACAAAATGCTGCCAAAGTCGCAAGCGAAATTAATCGATGATTGCCCGGCAATCAGAAAAAGAGCTAATCATCCTAATAACCATAGAGAAATTCAGGGCTAATTTACATGAGTGAAATCATTTCTGCGGCGGTTTTATTGATCCTGATAATGGATCCACTGGGAAACCTGCCGATCTTCATGTCGGTGCTGAAGCACACCGAACCCAAGCGCCGCCGGGCAATCATGATCCGCGAGCTGCTCATCGCCCTGCTGGTGATGTTTATCTTCCTGTTTGCCGGCGAAAAAATTCTCGCTTTCCTGAATCTGCGTGCCGAAACGGTCTCCATTTCCGGCGGAATTATTCTGTTCCTGATTGCCATTAAGATGATTTTCCCGAGCGCAGAAGGCAGCAGCAGCGGCCTGCCTGCGGGTGAAGAGCCGTTTATCGTACCGCTGGCGATCCCGCTGGTCGCCGGGCCGACCATTCTGGCCACATTGATGCTACTGTCGCATCAGTATCCCAACCAGATGAGCCATCTGGTGATTGCTTTGCTGATTGCCTGGGGCGGAACGTTCATTATTCTGCTGCAGTCGTCGCTGTTCCTGCGCCTGCTGGGCGAAAAAGGGGTCAATGCGCTGGAACGCTTGATGGGGCTGATTCTGGTGATGATGGCGACGCAGATGTTCCTGGACGGGATACGTGCGTGGATGAAGGGATAGCAAGGTAAATGCAAAACGGAGTGACTTGTAGGTCGGGTAAGGCGAAGCCGCCACCCGACAAAATAAGATCTCTGCGGCCTGATGCCCTCACCCCAACCCTCTCCCACAGGGCTGAGGGATCCCCAGTAATTTTTTTACCGGAAGCGACGAATGTTGTTTCAGGAAAATGAATGATTTACAGCGACGTCCTGGTCCGGCTGTAAATCGCTGAGGCGTTTCCTGCAGGCCGGGGCGAGGCGCATGGATGCGCCGAGAGGGCGGCTTTACAGGGACGTTACATCCGCCCGTCCCCGATAAGCCGGAAGGAATAAGCCGAGGGCACCGCGAAGCGGCGATTTACCGCCGGGAGCCCGGGTCGCCAGGGTGGTGGCGATTGAGCCACCCTGGCACGTTCACGGGTCATGTTGTTACAGAGCAGCAAGGAACGTAAAGTGAACGGAATTACCTCTACAGCCATATGTTCCCCCTCACCCCAGCCCTCTCCCTCAAGGGAGAGGGAGTCCTCCGTGCAGGCATTATTTTGTGGGGAACCCTCAGCCCACAGGGAGAGGGAGAAAACCGGGGTTAGCTCAGCAGCGTAAACGCAATCATCCCGACAATCGCACCCGTAGTGCCGAGGATAGTTTCCATCAGCGTCCAGGTTTTCAGGGTTTGCGCTTCGGTCGCACCGGTAAATTTACCGAACAGCCAGAAGCCCGCATCGTTCACGTGCGACACCACAATCGAACCACCCGCGATACAGATAGACAGCGCCGCCATCTGCGCACCGGAATAGTTCAGCTGTTCAATCACCGGCATCACCAGGCCAACAGCCGTTAAACAGGCAACGGTCGCGGAGCCCTGAATGATACGCACCGCCGCCGCCAGCACAAAGCAGGTGACCGCGATGGGCAGTCCCATTCCGGTCAGCGCTTCACCCAGCGCCGGACCGACGCCTGAATCCACCAGCACCTGCTTGAACACGCCACCCGCACCGATCACCAGCAGGATAATGCCCGCTGGCTGCAGCGCAGCACCGCAGATTTCCATCACGCGGTCTTTCGGCATCCCCTGACGCATCGCCAGGCCATAAATCGCCACCAGACACGCCACCAGAATTGCCGTGAACGGGTGACCGATAAATTCGAACCATTCGTACGCGGTAGAGCCCACCGGTACAAAGCGCGCGGCAATGGTTTTCAGACCCACCAGCACCAGCGGCAGCAGGATCAGAGACAGGCTGAAGCCGAAGGACGGCATTTTACCTTCGCCCAGGTGCGGCTCGGTAATATCATCAGGAATATGCAGTTCAACGTAGCGGCTGATGAAGTTGCCCCACAGCGGACCGGCGATAATCATTCCCGGGATTGCCGCGCACAGGCCAATCAGGATCATCCAGCCAAAGTCGGCGTGCATCTGAGAAGCCAGCAGCATCGGCGCAGGCCCCGGCAGCAGAAACGCCGCGGCTGCCGCCACGCCCGCAAACAGCGGAATAACCAGCTTCACAAGGTTAGTACCGGTATGGCGCGCCATGGAGAACGCCACGCTAATCAGCAGCACCACGGCCACTTCAAAGAACAACGGCAGCGCGCAGATCAGACCGGCCAGGCCAATTGCATAGTGTGCACGACTGTGACCAAACGATTTCAGCATCTTGACGGCAATCTGGTCGACCGCGCCCGTCTCATGCAGGATCTTGCCAAACATCGCGCCCAGCGCGACCACAATAGCCAGGAAGCCCAGTGTGCCCCCCATCCCTTTTTCCATCGTCGCAGCGATCTTGTCGAGCGGCATACCGGAAAAGAGACCTGCACCAATAGAAACCACCATCAAAGCAACAAAAGCATGCATACGCGCTTTCATCACTAAAAACAGCAGCAGCAATACCGAACCCACTGCTGTCAAAACTAGCGTTAATGTACTCAAAACTTACTGCCTTTTATTAATGACCTCGATGGTGCTGGCAACAACACCCTCCAGTGACTGATCGATATCAACCACTAAGACGTCTTTTTCATCTTCACCTGGCTCCTGCAGCGCTTCGAACTGTGTGACCAGCATCTGGGTTTTGAAGAAGTGGCCTTTGCGCGCCTTGAGACGGCTTTCGATGACGTCGAAATCGCCTTTCAGGTAGATGAAAGAGAGGTTCGGGTTGCCGTCACGCAGCAGATCGCGGTAGGTTTTTTTCAGCGCAGAGCAGACGATCAGGGAAACTTTATTGGTGCGCTGCATGGCAAACGCGGCATCGTTCAGCGCCTGTAACCACGGTTTACGATCGTCGTCGTTCAGCGGCTCGCCGGAAGCCATCTTCATGATGTTGCTGCGCGGATGGAGGAAGTCGCCATCAAGAAACGCCGCATTAAGTTGATGCGCCACTTCGCTTGCCACGGCAGATTTACCGCTACCGGAAACGCCCATCAGGACGTAAACGTGGTGATCATGATTAGTCGTGCTCAAAGGGTGTCCCTCAGTCAATTGTTACGGGTAACAGTTATCGGTAACATTGTCCTGCCGGGGCAAAAGAGAAGCAATATCCAAACGTGCGCGATGTGAATAAGTGTGAGCTACTTCAAATTTGTCGGATTAAATAGATCCACCCGGTGACAAGGTGAAACCTAAATCTAACATTTTTGGCGTAACCGCTTCACCGCGAATGCGCGCCAGCAGGCGTTCTGCGCCAATGCGGCCCATGCGTTCACGCGGTGTCAGGACGCTCGCCAGACGCGGCTCCATCACCTGGCCGATGTCATGGCCGTGGAAACCGGCTATCGCCATATCATCGGGGATCTTCAGCCCCAGGCGCTGGCATTCGAACGCTGCACCGACCGCAAGGTCATCGTTGGTACAGAAAATACCGTCCAGTTGTGGATACTCGCGCCGTGCCTGCCGCATCAGCTCAATACCCGACGTATAGGAAGAGGACTGCTCCACCATCACGCTGTACGGGGTTAAATTTGCGTCAAGCATCGCCTGCTCGTATCCCTTCTGTTTGATGATAGTACGTTCATCAAGACGCGCACCCAGGTAGGCGATATGACGATGACCGCGCGCGATGATCGCCGCCGTCATCTGCCGCGCCGCTTCGAAGTTGTCAAAACCCACGGCAATATCAAGGCACGGCGACTGGCTGTCCATCAGTTCCACCACCGGTATCCCGGCCACTTCGATCATCTTCAGCGTACGGGGGGTGTGAGTACGTTCAGTTAAAATCAGGCCATCGATGTTCCAGGAAAGCATCGATTCAAGACGTTCTTCTTCCAGTTCCGGTTTGTAGCCGTAGTGTGCCAGCATGGTCTGGTAACCAAACGCATCCGTGACGCTTTCAATACCGCGCAACACTTCGGCAAAGACCTGGTTAGTTAAAGAAGGCAGGAGGACGCCCACCGCACGACTGGTGGCATTAGAGAGAATATCGGGTGCGCGGTTGGGGATATAACCCAGTTCATCGAGAGCAGCGGCAATCTTGCCACGCAACGCTACGGAAACCTGTTCCGGGTTACGTAAAAAACGGCTGACCGTCATTTTGGTCACACCAACACGATCGGCGACATCCTGAAGTACGGGGCGTTTCTTTTTCATCGTCCTGAGAAATCTTGAAGAGAGAGATTTGCTCAGTTTATCACGGACAAAGCCCATCCTTCCCCTGTCAAAGGGAAGGATGGGCATTTATTTATGATTTATTACACCGGTGGCAGATCAAACAGCAGAATTTCACTTTCGCTGTCGGCATGCACGGAGAGCGCTTGCTCATCCCAGATGGCCAGACCATCTGCCGTTGTCGCTTTGGTGCCGTTGATGGACACTTCACCTTTCACCACCTGGATCCAGACGCGGCGGTTCGCGGCGATCTGGTGTACAGACTGTTCGTCTTTCGCCAGCGCCCAGCGGTACAGTTCCATATCCTGATGCACTTTCAGCGAACCTTCACGCGCATCCGGGGAGAGCACCAGCTGTTTGCCCTGTCTGGCGTCGAAGCGGCGCTGCTCGTAGCGCGGCGTGATGCCGGTTTCTTCTGGAATGATCCAGATTTGATACAGGTGCAGTTTTTCCGTTTTGCTCGGGTTGTACTCCGAGTGACGAACACCGGTACCCGCACTCATGATCTGGAACTCGCCCGCCGGAACCTGCTCTTTGTTGCCCATGCTGTCCTGGTGCTCAACCGCCCCTTCCAGCACATAGGTCAGGATTTCCATGTCTTTATGCGGGTGGGTACCGAAGCCCTGGCCTGCATCAATCACGTCATCGTTAATCACGCGCAGTGCGGAGAAGCCCATGAAGTTCGGGTCGTAGTAGTCGGCAAACGAGAATGAATGCCATGAGTCCAGCCAGCCATGATTCGCGTGACCACGTTCGTTTGCTTTGCGTAAGTAGATCATTGTTTTCACCCTCAGTTCGTTTCGATGGAGTAAGTGTGGACGCAAACCGCCTGGGATCATAGAGGGTGAAAATTGACTCCTCTGTTCAAAAATTATGAACAAGTGCAGAGGAGCCATTTTTGCTTATTTCGCAAGGGTTACCGTGGCAGGAGAAGCCTGTTCGAAGGCCCGTTCGAGGATTTCGAGGTTGGTCAGAACGTCAGATTCCTTGACGTAATTCGCCACGCCGCGGGTCAGGGTTGCATGCAGCGCGTCGTAGACGCGACCATAGTCGCCGGTTTCAGGCGTCAGCTCTTCTCTGACCGTCACACCTTCTGCGTTCACATACTCCAGTACGCCAACCGAATCATCCGCCGCAAAGCCCGGTTCACCCGGCATGATATTGGCCTTCAGGCTGGTCTCCTGCTGATCGATACCGTACTTGATAAACGAACCTTTCGTGCCGTGAACGATAAATTTCGGGTAGTCGATTTTCACCAGATGGCTGGTTTTAACGATGGCTTTCAGGTCGCCGTAGAACAGCTGCGCTTCAAAAGTATCGTCCGGGTTGGCTTTATTACGCAGGCTGCGAATGTCATACGCCACGTGGTCCGGGCGGCCAAACAGGGAGATGATTTGGTCCATGGTATGGACGCCAAGACCGTAGAAGGAACCGTCCTGCGGCAGGCCGGACTTGGTCTCCGCCACTGGGCGGTAATAGTCAAAATGGCTTTCCATTTCGACGATGTCGCCAAGCTTGCCGCTCTCAATCGCCTTTTTCGCCGTCAGGAAGCAGCTGTCGAAGCGACGGTTCTGATACGGCGTGACGGTCAGCCCTTTGCTTTTCGCCAGTGCGAAGAGGGTTTTCGCTTCAGCGATGGTCGGGGTGAAGGGTTTTTCTACCAGCACGTTTTTACCCGCCTCGAGCGCGCGTTTCGCATAGTCGAAATGGCTGTCGGCATGGGTACAGACGATGACCAGTTTAACCTGCGGATCGCCCAGGACTTCATTGAGATCGCTGGTGAAATGAATATGGGAATACTGCGGAGACTGCTCTTCCGGCTTCGCGCTGCGGCGGTAGATATGCGCCACATGCCAGCTGTCTTTACGGTTGAGAACATACGGAAGGTGATAGCGGGTCGTACTTTTACCAAATCCAATAAATGCGCAATGTAAGATCATAGCTCAGTCCTTTTGGAAGGTTACTGGGTTTTACCATAGCGCATGTTTTGCCCTCACCCCAGCACTCTCCCACGGGGAGAGGGCGAAAAAGGGCAAAAAAAAAGCCAGCTAAAAGCTGGCTAAAGTAATACTGGAAGCAATGTGAGCAATGTCGTGCTTTCAGGTTCCCGTAGTGGTCTTCCTGAATGCAGAGCAATAATAATCATTCTCATTCGCACTTGTCCAATACTTTTTGCAAAAAATAGCGGTTGACTCAAATTTCAAAGTCACTGATGTTGGAAAGGATGTTTAACTGACTGAGGAATAAGGAATGAGTGAGATAGTGATACGCCATGCGGAACCGGGAGATGCCGAAGCCTTACGCCAGAACTACACGCATCCAGGGGTGTATCACGACACGCTACAGCTACCTCATCCTTCCCTTGAGTACTGGCAAGAACGTCTTATTGTAAAACCCGGGCAAAGACGGCTGGTCGCCTGCATTGATGAGCAAATCGTTGGCGATCTGATGCTTCAGGTGGAAACCAGCCCGCGACGCAGCCATGTGGCCACGTTCGGTATCAGCGTTGCGGCGCACGCTCAAGGGCGCGGCGTCGGGAGCGCGCTCATGCGCGAGATGATCAACCTGTGCGATAACTGGCTGCGCATCGAACGTATCGAGTTTACGGTTTTTGCCGATAACCCTTCCGCACTGGCGCTGTACCGGAAGTTTGGCTTTGAAATCGAAGGCACCGGCAGAAAATTTGCCCTGCGCAACGGCGAGTATGTGGATGCGTATTATATGGCGCGAATGAAGTAGTTAGTTGCCCTCTCCCACCGGGAGAGGGAATTACACAACAGATTAATACCCCGCCGTTAAATCATCCACCGACCGCGGGTCTGACGCGCCAAACAGCGCCCCGTCCGGCCCCACCATAATGCTCTGGGTGCTGCCCATCGCCTCTTTTACCGCTACCTTCTGTCCGCGCTGCTCCAGCAGTTTGAGGGTGTCCGGGCTAAAGCCCTTCTCGACGCGCAGCTCATCCGGCAGCCACTGGTGATGGAAGCGTGGGGCGTTGGTCGCCTCCGCCACGTTCATACCAAAATCGATACTGTTCACCACCATCTGCAGCACGGTGGTGATAATCCGGCTGCCGCCCGGGCTGCCGGTTACCAGCCAGGTTTTGCCGTCTTTCACCACAATGGTTGGTGACATCGACGACAGCGGACGTTTCTTCGGCCCCACCGCGTTGGCATCCCCACCGACCAGCCCGTAGACGTTCGGTACGCCCGGTTTGGCAGAGAAGTCATCCATCTCGTTGTTCAGCAGAATGCCGCTGTTGCCCGCCACAATCCCGGTTCCAAAGGTGGTATTGAGCGTATAGGTAACCGCCACCGCGTTACCGTCTTTATCCACCACCGAGAAGTGGGTGGTCTGGTTACTTTCATACGGTGCCAGCTTGCCGGGGCGGATCTCGCTCGACGGCTTAGCCTTATTGATGTCGATCTGATCGGCAATGGATTTGGCATACGCTTTGTTGGTCAGCGCCTGCCACGGCACCTTCACAAAGTCCGGGTCGCCAAGGTATTCCGAGCGGTCGGCATAGGCGCGTTTTTCCGCCTCGGCCATCACCTGCATGGCATCGGCACTGCCGAAGCCAAACTTGTGCATATCGAAGTTTTCCAGAATATTGAGGATCTGCACGATGTGGATCCCGCCGGAGGACGGTGGCGGCATGGAGAAGACCTCATAGCCACGGTAGGTGCCGCTAATTGGCTCGCGCTCCACCGCCTTATACTCCGCCAGATCCGCTTTGGTGATGAGCCCGCCGTTCTTTTGCATCTCTTCGGCAATCTGGTCGGCAATCGCCCCTTTGTAGAAGGCGTCCGGGCCATGCTCCGCAATCAGCTCCAGGCTTTTGGCTAGGTTCTTCTGCACCAGCTTATCGCCCTTCTTCAGCGGCTCTCCGTCTTTCCAGAAGATCGCCTTACTGTTTTCATGGTTCGGAATGACTTCGCTGCCGTAGGTTTTAAGGTCATCGGCCAGGGCGTCGTTCACCACAAAGCCGTCGCGTGCCAGCTTAATGGCAGGCTGGACCACTTTGTTCAGCGGCATCGTGCCGTATTTTTCCAGCGCCAGCGAGAAGCCTGCGACGGTGCCCGGCGTGCCGGACGCAAGGTGCGAGGTCAGCGATTTTTTACTGTCCGGATTGCCCTGATCGTCAAGGAACATATCGCGGGAGGCCTGAGCTGGCGCCATTTCGCGGAAGTCGATAGCCGTCGTCTTCCCGTCTTTGGTGCGCAGCATCATAAAGCCGCCGCCGCCCAGATTCCCCGCCTGCGGGTGTGTTACCGCCAGCGCATAGCCGACCGCCACCGCGGCATCCACCGCATTACCGCCCTGTTTGAGAATATCGACGCCCACTTTCGTTGCCAGCGCATCCACCGAGGCCACCATCCCGTGCGTGGCCCGCACGGGATGAAACACATCTTCCTCCACGCCATAAGAGACCGGAGGAGCCGCAGGCGGGTTAGCCGCCACGCTAAATGTACCGCCTGCCATCAGCGCAGCGATGGCGACCCAGCGCAAAAGGGTTGGTTTCATCATTATTGTTCTCCAGGTGAAGGGAGCCATATTCCCCGCTTAAGCCTGGTTCACAACTCCTAAAAAATCATCGTCATGGTGAATTCGGGGTAAACTTAAGAGAAACCTCAAAGAAGGAGATGATCATGAAACGCTTCCTGATCCTTACGGCGTTGCTCCCGTTTGCCGCACTTGCACAGCCACTCAATACGATGAATAACCCTAACCAGCCGGGCTATGTCATTCCGAGCCAGCAGCGTATGCAGACGGAGATGATGAGTCAGCAGCAACAGCAAAAAGGAATGCTAAACCAGCAGTTGAACACGCAGACCCGAATGCAGCAGCAGAGCCTGCAAAATCAGATGAACACTAACACCCAGCGCGTGCAGCAGGGGCAGATGCGCGAGCAACCGCTGCCGAATAAAAACGGCGGGATGCTGGGAGGGATGAGTTCGTCAGGCAGCGGACAGCAGCATATGCTGCCGTCGCAGTCGAATGGCAGTATGCTTAATCCGCAGAACTAAAGTCCGGACCGATCAGGTCAATCGCATCGGTACAGATGCTGTCCACACCCCAGCGCAGCAGCTCAGCCGCACGCTGGGGTTTGTTGACGGTATACACCAGAATATGCAGCTCTGCCGCTTTCAGCATCTTAACCCTCGCCTCATCCAGCAGCTTATGATTGAGATGGATCGACACGCACGCTAAGCGGGTGGTCAGCTCACGCCAGTCCTCGCGCCACTCGTCCAGCAGCAGCCCGCGCGGCAGCTCCGGCACCGCAGCCTGTGCCGCTTCAAGGGCATCAATTTCAAATGACGACAGCAGCGGTGGGGTCATGCCTTCCCACAGCTCGCGCGCGGCCAGCGCAATCACTTTGCCCGTGAGCGGCCCGGTACCGGTCGTCGGTTTGATTTCGATGTTGGCCATCATCCCGTGTTGACGACAACGGTCGGCCACTTCCGCCAGCAGCGGCAGCGGTTCGCCTTTGTACTCGCCGCTGAACCAGCTTCCGGCATCCACCTTTAGCAGATCGCGCCACGGCAGTTCCCCCGCCACGCCCCAGCCGTTGCTGGTGCGTTCGAGATTGTCATCATGCAGCAGGAAAATTTCGCCGTCTTTCGACAGCTTGGCATCGAACTCAATCATCGTGTGGCCGTAGCGTGCGCCAACATCAATTGCCGCCAGGGTATTTTCCGGCGCCAGTTTACCGCCGCCACGGTGGGCGACGATGTGGGGATAAGGCCAGTTGCTCATACTCGTTGTCCTGTTTCACCGTCAAATAAGTGCAGGTGATTTTCCGGCAGATGCAGCCACAGCGTGCTGCCTGCTTTCGGGCGTTCCTGATGCGGCAGACGCACCACCATTTTTTGCTCGCCCCAGCGTCCGTGCGCCAGGTTATCTGCACCCAACATCTCCAGCGTGTCCATCACCAGCGGCACGCCGCCGTCCGCCTGAGAGGTTAAACCAATATGCTCCGGGCGAATACCGAGCGTCATCTTACGCCCGGCGTAGCCACGATAGTACCAGTTGATGGGCAATGCCATCCCGCTTTCCAGCTCAAAGTGGGTGCCCGCGCTGCTGATCCGCCCTTCCAGCAGGTTCATTGCCGGGCTGCCGATAAAGCTCGCCACAAAACGGCTGGCCGGTTTTTCGTACACCTCCACCGGCGTGCCAATCTGTTCGGCAACGCCTTTGTTCATCACCATCACCCGCTGGGCAAGGGTCATGGCTTCGACCTGATCGTGCGTCACGTACAGGGAGGTGGTTTTAAGACGGCGATGCAGTTGCTGCAGTTCCAGACGCATCTGCACGCGCAGCTTGGCATCGAGGTTAGAAAGCGGTTCATCGAACAGGAACACCGCCGGATCGCGCACGATGGCACGCCCCATCGCCACGCGCTGGCGCTGGCCGCCGGAGAGCTCGCGCGGACGGCGCTTAAGCAGGCCATCCAGCTCCAGAATGCGCGCCGCCTCTTTCACCCGCTCCTCGATATGCCCCTTGCCCATGCCGCGGATTTTCAGCCCCCAGGCCATGTTCTCTTCCACGCTCATGTGCGGATAGAGGGCGTAGTTCTGGAACACCATCGCGATGCCGCGGTCTTTGGGCTCCATCTCGGTCACGCGCTGGCGGTCAATCCAGATATCGCCGGAGGAGACGCGCTCAAGCCCGGCCACCATGCGCAGCAGCGTGGATTTGCCGCAACCGGACGGGCCGACCATCACGATGAACTCCCCGTCCGCCACGTCGAGGGTGAGCGGCTGAATCACCTGGGTTTTGCCATCCCAGCTTTTGGTCACTGCCTGAAGTTTTAAACCTGCCATCTTATTTCTCACTGTCCACTAAACCACGCACAAACGCACGCTGCATGGCTAAAACGATAACGACCGGGGGGATAAGGGTGAGCAGCATCGCCGCCATCACCTGGTTCCAGAGGGTGGTGCCTTCGCCGGTGGCGATCATGCCCTTGATGCCCGCCACGGCGGTGCCGAGGTTGACGTCCTGAATAATCAGCAGCGGCCACAGGTACTGGTTCCAGCCGTAGATAAAGGTGATCACAAACAGCGCCGCGAGGTTGGTTTTCGACAGCGGCAGCACGATGTCGCGGAAAAAGCGCATCGGTGAGGCGCCGTCAATGCGCGCGGCTTCAATCAGCTCGTCCGGCAGCGTCATAAAGAACTGGCGGAACAGGAAGGTGGCGGTCGCAGATGCCATCAGCGGCAGAGTTAAGCCCGCGTAGCTGTCGAGCATCTTCAGGTTGGCGATCACTTCCACCGTCGGGAAGATACGCACCTCCACCGGCAGCATCAGGGTGATAAAAATCATCCAGAAGAAGAGGTTACGCAGCGGAAAGCGGAACCAGACGATGGCGAAGGCCGAGAGCATCGACACCGTGATTTTGCCCACCGTAATGCCGAACGCCATGATGAAGCTGTTGAGCATCATCAGCCAGAACGGCGCGCTGTTGGCCCCCACGCCCTGGGTCCAGATGGTTTTCATGTTCTCAAAAAGATGCGTGCCTGGGATCAGCGTCATCGGCGTGTCGAACACCGCTTTGGTGTCCAGCGTGGCGGCGACAAACGCCACGTACAGCGGAAAGAGGATGACGATAATCCCCAGAATCAGCATGGTATGGCTGAAAATCGTCAGCCCGCGACGGTTCTCAATCATTGGTAGCGCACCTTACTTTCGACATAGCGGAACTGCACCACTGTGAGGATGATGACAAGGAACATCAGCACGACGGACTGCGCGGCGGAGGCCGAGAGATCCAGCCCGGCAAAACCTTCGCGGTAGATTTTATAAATCAGCGTCGTCGTGGCCTGCACCGGGCCACCGGCGGTGGCCGCGTCGATGACCGGGAAGGTGTCGAAAAAGGCATACACCAGGTTCACCACCAGCAGGAAGAAACTCACCGGGGCAATCAGCGGCAGCGACAGCCTGAAGAAGCGGCGGATCGGGCCTGCGCCGTCAATGGCGGCGGCTTCCACCAGCGAACGCGGAATGGACTGTAGCGCGGCAAAGAAGAACAGGAAGTTGTAACTGATTTGCTTCCACACCGAGGCGAACACCACCAGGAACATCGCCTGGCCGCTGTTCTGGGCGTGGTTCCAGTCGTATCCGAATTCCGCCAGAAAATGGGTAATTAACCCGCGTCCGGGGTTAAACAGGAAGATCCACAGCACGGCGGCGACCGCTGGTGCTACGGCGTAGGGCAGCAGCATCAGGGTCTGATACAGACGGCTGCCACGCACCACGTAATCCACCAGCGCGGCGAAGAACAGCGAGGCAACAAGGCCGCTCACGGTGACCAGCGCGCTGAATTTGATCGTCGTCCAGAAAGAATCCAGGTAGTAGCTGTCGTGGAACAGCGCGGTGAAGTTGTCCAGGCCAACAAACTGGCTGGAAAGCCCAAACGGATCAACGCTTTGCACCGAGTACCAGAGCGCTTCGCCCGCAGGCCAGATAAAGAAGATAACGGTGATGACCAGCTGAGGCGCGACCAGCAGATACGGCAGCCAGCGGGAACGAAACACCGGACGGGATGATGACATTGAGATTTGGTTCCTGAACAGTGCCGGGTGGCGGCTACGCCTTACCCGGCCTACATATGGCACGTCGTAGGCCCGGTAAGCGCAGCGCCACCGGGCATTTTTTTACGATTTGGTGGACTGCTCAAAGCGGCGCAGCAGCTGATTTCCGCGCTCTACCGCTGAATCCAGCGCCTGCTGTGGCGTTTTCTTGCCGGTCCAGACGCTTTCCAGCTCTTCGTCGACAATGGTGCGGATCTGCGGCATGTTGCCCAGACGCAGACCTTTGGTGAACGGCAACGGCGGCTTGTTCAGCATCTGACGCGTCGCGATATCCGCACCCGGATTCTTGCTGTAGAAGCCCTGCTCGCGGGTCAGGTCATAGGCAGCTTTGGTGATCGGCAGGTAGCCGGTTTTCTGGTGCCATTCGGCCGCGTTTTCAGGTTTCGTCAGGAAGTCGAGGAACTCGGCCACTCCTTTGTAGGTGCCGGCGTCTTTACCCTGCATCACCCACAGGCTTGCTCCGCCGATGATGGCGTTCTGCGGCGCGCCTTTCACGTCTGCGTCGTACGGCATCATGCCCACGCCGTAGTTGAATTTGGCGTAGTGACGGATATCCGCCAGCGAGCCGGACGAGGCGGTGGTAATGGCGCAGTCACCGTTGTAGAACTTCTCGGTGGATTCGTCTTTACGTCCGAAGTAGCTGAAATCACCCTTCTTGTTCAACTCTTCCAGCAGCGCGATGTGCTTCACCTGCTCTGGCTTGTTGAACTCCAGTACCGCGTCGGTGCCATCGAAACCGTTGTTTTTGGTGGCTACCGGCAGGCCGTGCCAGGCGCTGAAGTTTTCAATCTGGATCCAGCCCTGCCAGCCGCTGGCGTAGCCGCACTTCATCCCCGCCGCTTTCAGCTTCGCGGTGTACTCCGCCAAATCCTGCCAGGTTTTTGGCGGCTGCTCCGGGTCTAGACCGGCTTTCTTAAAGGCGTCTTTGTTGTAGTACAGCACCGGCGTCGAGCTGTTAAACGGCTGAGACAGCAGATGGCCGGTTTTAGAATCGGTGTAATAACCCGCTACGGTCGGCACAAACTGGGATTCGTCGAAGTTGATCCCCGCCTCTTTGAACACTTCGTAGACCGGTTTGATGGCTTTGGAGGCCATCATGGTCGCGGTGCCTACTTCGTATACCTGCAAAATGGCAGGCGCATTACCGGTACGGAAGGCGGCAATGCCCGCGCTCAGGCTCTGCTCGTAGTTACCTTTGTACACCGGCACAATTTTGTAATCCGGATGGGAGTCGTTGAAACGCTGCGCCAGGGAGTCAACCTCTTTACCCAACTCCCCTTCCATGGAATGCCAGAACGGAATGGTCGTCACAGCCATTGCGTTCGTCGCAAAAGCCAGACCCAGTGCCAGACCCAAAGCTGTGTGTCGTAACGATGTCATTGTCATCTCTCTTATTGTGCCGGATGCGCGATATCACGCGTTTTATGCTCGCGAGGTAACATGACATGCTCGAATGACAGAAAAATAACTGTTTGTTTACAGATAAGTGACAACAAAAGGTCAGCGGGATGATGGTTGTGTGAAGGGGTTTGGGGTGTGGTTGGGTGCGGTATGGTGCCCTCACCCCGGCCCTCTCCCACGGGGAGAGGGAGAAAACACTAAAAATGGCAACGTGCGTTGCCATTTTGCTTTTACCTATCCGCCTAAATACGCACTCCGCACCGCTTCATTGGCCAGTAGCGCATCGCCGGTATCCTCAAGCACCACGTGGCCGTTCTCCAGCACATAACCGCGATCGGCGAGCTTCAGCGCCTGGTTGGCGTTCTGCTCGACGAGGAAGATGGTCATCCCCTCTTTACGCAGCTGTTCAATGGTGTCGAAGATCTGCTGAATGATAATTGGCGCAAGACCCAGCGACGGTTCATCCAGCAGCAGCAGGCGCGGCTGGCTCATCAGGGCGCGGCCGATCGCCAGCATCTGCTGCTCACCGCCGGACATGGTCCCCGCACGCTGAATACGACGCTCCCACAGGCGCGGGAAGAGTTCGTACACCCACTTGATACGGGACTGATACTGGTCGCGGTCAGCGAAGAAGCCGCCCATCGCCAGGTTCTCTTCCACCGTCATGCGCGAGAAGACGCGACGCCCTTCAGGGACTATCGCCACCGCTTCACGCATGATTCTGGCGGTCTGCCAGTCGGTGATGTCTTTGCCATCAAACACAATCCGACCGCTGGTGGCGCGCGGGTCGCCGCACAGGGTACCAAGCAGCGTGGTTTTGCCCGCGCCGTTAGCCCCAATCAGGGTGACGATTTCGCCCTGATTGATATGCAGGCTGACGTCGTGCAGCGCCTGGTTCTTGCCGTAGTGGGCACTTACCTTGTCAAACGTTAACATCGCTTTTTCCATCTTATGCCTCACCCAGGTATGCGCGGATCACGTCCGGGTTGTTGCGGATCTCATCCGGCGTGCCGTTTGCCAGCGGCGTCCCCTGGTTCACCACGTAGATACGGTCAGAGATCCCCATTACCAGCTTCATATCGTGCTCAATCAGCAGGATAGTGGTGTCGTGATGATCGCGAAGCTCAGCAATCAGCTCGTCCAGCTCTTTGGTCTCTTTCGGGTTGAGGCCCGCAGCGGGTTCATCGAGCATCAGGATTTCCGGCTGCGTTACCATGCAGCGCACAATCTCAAGGCGACGCTGGTCACCGTACGCAAGGTTACTTGCCTGGCGGTTGGCATGCGGCAGCAGACCGATACGGTCAAGCCATGTTGCCGCACGATCCAGCGCTTCGCTCTGCGCCCGGCGGAAGGCTGGCGTCTTCAGCAGGCCGGAGAACAGACCGGTTTTCAACTGCTGATGCTGTGCCACCAGCAGGTTCTCAATCACCGTCATCTCGCGGAACAGACGCACGTGCTGGAAAGTACGCACTACGCCCATGCGGGCAATCTGCTGGCCCGGCAGCCCTTCCAGGTGCTGGTCGCGCAGCATGATGGTGCCGCCCGTCGGCTTGTAGAAACCAGTCAGGCAGTTAAAGACCGTGGTTTTTCCCGCACCGTTCGGGCCAATCAGGGAGACGATCTCTTTCTTGTGCAGATCCAGATTCACATTGTTGACCGCCAGCAGGCCGCCAAAACGCATCATCAGACCGTTAACGGATAATAATGGCTGACTCATGCCTGCTCTCCTTTTGCTTGCCCGTTCTTCAGCTTCAGCTGTGGACGGGTCATCGGCAGCAGACCCTGCGGACGCCAGATCATCATCAGCACCATCAAACCACCCAGCATCAGCATGCTGTATTCGTTAAAGTCACGCATCAGCTCGCGTGAGACCACCAGCAGAATGGCGGCGAGGATAACGGCAAACTGCGAACCCATCCCGCCGAGTACCACAATCGCCAGCACAAAGGCGGATTCGGCAAAGGTGAACGATTCCGGGCTGACAAAGCCCTGACGCGCGGCAAACAGCGTGCCGGCAAAACCGGCGAACGCGGCGCTGATGGTGAACGCAGTCAGCTTAATGCGGGTCGGGTTGAGGCCCAGGGAGCGGCAGGCGATTTCATCTTCACGCAGCGCTTCCCACGCGCGGCCCAGCGGCATACGCAGCAGGCGGTTAATCACGAACAGGGTGATGACCACCAGCAGCAGCGCCACCATGTAGAGCCAGATGACGCGATCGGACGGATCGTATTTCACGCCGAAGAAGTTGCTGAAGGTATCCCAGCCGCCTTCACGGGCGGTACGGCTGAACTCCAGACCAAAGAAGGTTGGTTTCGGAATCTGGCTGATGCCGTTCGGGCCGCCGGTCACCTCGGTATTGTTGAGCAGCAGGATACGGACGATTTCGCCGAAGCCTAAGGTCACAATCGCCAGGTAGTCACCGCGCAGGCGCAGCACCGGGAAGCCAAGCAGGAAACCTGCCGCGGCAGAGACCAGCCCCGCCAGCGGCAGGCACGTCCAGAAGCCGAGACCGTAATAGTGGTTCAGTAGCGCAAAGGTATACGCGCCAATGGCGTAGAAACCGCCGTAGCCCAGTACCAGCAGGCCAGAGAGCCCCACCACCACGTTCAGGCCCAGACCCAGAATAACGTAGATCATGGTCAGGGTGGCGATATCTACCGTGCCGCGCGAGACCACGAACGGCCACGCCACCGCAGCCACCAGCAGCGCCACGAGGAACAGCTTCTGCTTAACGGTGGAGCCGTCGATAGCTGGCAGGACAAACTTCGGTCCCGAGACGCCTTTCAGCGTTTTCTGGAACAGCGGACGCAGCAGCTGGAACAGGAACACCACGGCGGTGCCGATAAAGACCCACTGCCAGCGAATGTCAGCGGCGGTGTCTACCACAAGCTTTGTGCCGTTCAGCTCTAACTGAACGCCCATAAAGACGCCCGCCAGCACGAAGAACATGGCGGCAGAGAGCAGCGCCATTGCAAAATGCATCGGTTTCATACTTTCTCTACCTCCGGACGACCCAGAATACCGGTAGGCATCACCAGCAGAACCAGAATCAGCAGGGCAAACGACACCACATCTTTATACTCGGTACTCAGATACGCTGAGGAGAGCGCTTCTGCCACGCCCAGAATCAGGCCGCCAATCATCGCGCCAGGAATACTGCCGATACCGCCCAGTACCGCCGCGGTAAAGGCTTTCATCCCGGCCATAAAGCCGATGTACGGATTAATTACGCCGTAGAACTGGCCGAGCAGGACACCCGCCACCGCCGCCATCGCCGCGCCGATCACAAAAGTGAGCGCAATCACGCGGTCGGTGTTAATACCGAGCAGGCTCGCCATCTTCAGGTCTTCCGCGCAGGCGCGGCAGGCGCGTCCCATGCGGGAGTAGCGGATGAATAGCGTCAGGGCGAGCATCGCAATAAAGGTCACCACCCAGATCACCAGTTGCATGGTGGTGATAGAGGCAGAGAAGTTTTCGCTGGCGCCGACAATCCACTGGCCGTTGAACAGGCTTGGCAGCGCCACATCGCGCGAGCCTTCGGTCAGGCTGACGTAGTTTTGCAGGAAGATAGACATCCCAATCGCGGAGATCAGGGCAATCAGGCGCTTGGAGCTGCGTACCGGCCGGTAGGCCACCCGCTCGATGCTCCAGCCGTAGGCGCTGGCAATCACAATCGCGCCGACAAACCCGGCGGCGACCAGCAGCCAGCTGCTGTCGATACCCATCATCATCAGGGCGGCGATAATCATAAAGGAGACGTAGCTACCGATCATGTACACCTCGCCGTGGGCGAAGTTGATCATGCCGATAATGCCGTACACCATCGTATAGCCGATGGCAATCAGCGCGTAGGTGCTTCCCAGCGTGACGCCGTTAAACATCTGCTGCAGGAAATAGAGAAACTGCTCGGACATATGCAAACCTTTTTATACCCGCCCGGCGGTCCGGGCGGCGGGATAATTATTTGGCGGCCGAAGACGAACCGTCGGCGTGCCACTTAAAGACACCAAATTCAAATCCCTTCAGATCGCCTTTCTCATCCCAGTTCAGCGGCCCAATCACGGTGTTCGCCCCGTGTGCTTTTAAATCTTTCACCAGATCCAGCGGTTCTTTGCTGCCAGTACGGTCCAGCGCGGTGGCCAGTGACTGCACGGCGGCGTAGGTGATCCAGACGTATGGACCACTTGGATCTTTCTTCTGCGCCTTGAGCGCATCCACGATAGCCTTGTTCGCCGGATCCTGGTCATAGCGTTTTGGCATCGTCACCAGCATGCCTTCAGCGGCATCCCCGGCGATGTTAGACAGGGAGGCGTTACCCACGCCTTCTGGCCCCATGAACTGGGTTTTCAGACCGACCGAGCGCGCCTGGCGCAGCATCTGGCCCATTTCCGGGTAATAACCACCGTAGTAAACGAAGTCGATATTCTCTTTTTGCAGACGGGCGATCAGCGCAGAGAAATCTTTCTCACCCGCGGTAATCCCGTCGAAGAAGACGATATTTGCGCCGCCTTTTTTCAGCCCGTCCTGAACGGAACGCGCCAGGCCTTCGCCGTACTGCTGTTTGTCATGAATAATGGCAATGCGCTGCGGTTTAACTGTCTCGAGGATGTATTTCGCCGCGGTTGGCCCCTGGGAGGAGTCCAGACCGGCGGTACGCATAATATGCTGGTAGCCGCGCTGGGTCAGCTCCGGGTTGGTGGCACCAGGGGTAATCATCAGAATACCTTCGTCTTCGTAGATATCAGACGCAGGCTGAGTGGACGATGAGCACAGATGGCCGATCACATACTGGATGCCATCGTTCACGATTTTGTTCGCCACCGCGACGGCCTGTTTTGGATCGCAGGCGTCGTCGTATTCCACGCCCACCAGCTTGTCGCCTTTGATGCCACCTTTGGCGTTGATGTCTTTAATTGCCTGACGTGCGCCGTTGAACTCCATGTCACCCCACTGGGCAACAGGCCCGGACATGGCACCGACCACCGCAACTTTAATCTCTTCCGCCATGGCTGCATGCGAGAGAGACAATGCAACCATGCCCGCGATTAACGTCTTCGCGTTCCTTTTCATCTCTGAATCCCCATTCGTGATGTCGTGTATATATTTTGTTTTATTATGGTTAAAAAGCATTCTGTACTTTTAATGCACAACGCTATTTTTACCAGTGCCTTTAATGGTTTAGCGCAGGTTTTTATCAAAAACCAGACTAAAATCTCTATTTTTCAGGCGATTAAGCAAAGATAATATTCTGAAATCAGGCAGAGATAAACAAATAAAAGTGCAGTTTGCAGCATAAAATAACGGCACAAAGCGCCGAATAAATCACTGCCATTCAGGTTAAAATTCTGCTTATTTTTCGATCCATGTGTTTTCAAACTGCACTTCGCCCTGGCAAAAAACTAATCACCTGGTAACGGGGAATAAAAAGAGGAAGCCGCTGAGCGAATAAATTGAGTACACTGCCTCTACTCAATTTGATTTGGACAAGCAGCTAATGAAACTGACTATCGTTCGTCTGGTGACCTTTAGCGACCAGGATCATATCGACCTGGGCAAGATCTGGCCGGAATATTCCCCTTCGTCGCTGAGCGTTGACGAAACCCACCGTATTTACGCCGCGCGCTTCAACGAGCGTCTGCTGGCTGCTGTGCGCGTGACGCTGAGCGGCACGGAAGGGGCGCTGGACTCTCTGCGCGTGCGCGACGTCACCCGTCGTCGCGGCGTAGGACAGTACCTGATTGAAGAAGTGATCCGTGAAAACCCGAGCATTACCTCCTGGTGGATGGCCGACGTAGGCGTGGAGGACCGTAGCGTGATGGCGGCGTTTATGCAGGCGTTAGGGTTTACGGCGCAGAAAAATGGGTGGGAGAAGCACTAGATTTGTGCGGCCTGATGCCCTCACCCCAGCCCTCTCCCACGGGGAGAGGGGGCAAACATTAAAAAAGGCAACTTACGTTGCCTTTTTGCTTTTATTTGGCGTCAGTAGCAGTACCGTTGGCATGCCAGTCAAACACGCCGAACTCGAAGCCCTTCAGATCGCCCTTCTCATCCCAGGAGAGCGGCCCCATCACGGTATCAACAGAGTTCGCTTTCAGCCAGGTGGCAATCTCAGCCGGATCGGCTGACTGGTTCAGACCCGCCTGCAGAGACTGCAGTGCTGCGTAGGTGGTCCAGACGAATGCGCCGCTTGGATCCTGTTTCTTCGCCTTAATGGCATCTACAATCGGTTTGTTCGCAGGGACCTGGTCGTAGTTCTTCGGCTTGGTCACCAGCAGGCCTTCCGCAGACTCACCGGCAATGTTAGACAGGGAAACGTTCGCCACCCCTTCCGGCCCCATGAACTGGGTTTTCAGACCCGCTGCACGAGCCTGACGCAGGATCTGCCCCATTTCCGGGTGGTAGCCACCGTAGTAAACGAAGTCGATATTCTCTTTCTTCAGACGCGCTACCAGGGTAGAGAAGTCTTTCTCACCGGCGGTGATACCATCAAAGAAGACGATGTCAGCATTCGCTTTCTTCAGGTTGTCCTGCACGGAGCGCGCCAGACCTTCACCGTACTGCTGTTTGTCATGAACGATCGCGATACGCTTCGGCTTCACTTTTTCGACAATGTATTTGGCGGCCGTTGGGCCCTGATCGGAGTCCAGACCGGTGGTGCGCAGGATCAGCTTATAGCCGCGCGACGTCAGCTCCGGTGCCGTTGCCGCCGGGGTGATCATCAGGATGCCTTCGTCTTCGTAGATATCAGACGCAGGCTGGGTGGAAGAGGAGCACAGGTGACCGATAACGTATTTGATGCCGTCGTTCACCACTTTGTTCGCCACGGCAACCGCTTGTTTCGGGTCACAGGCATCATCATATTTTACGATCTGCAGTTTTTCGCCTTTGATACCGCCCTTCGCATTAATATCGGCAACCGCCTGCTCTGCGCCCGTAAATTCCTGGTCGCCATACTGTGCTACCGGACCGGACATCGCGCCCACCACGGCCACTTTAATATCGGCCTGCGCCATGGTGCTGAATGCCAACGCGATACATCCTGCCAGTAACGCTTTACCCTTCATGTTCATCCTGAGATTCCCCATTATTATGGTTATTACGATTGTTGTGATGTTGTTGTGTAGCGCTTTATTTCAGTTATAGGTATACCAGTCGCGCTTTTTCAGCATACTCTGCTAAAACATACCCCATTTTTATGATTTTGGAATAGCAAATTTGAAATGAATATATGATAAGCCCGGCAGGAATTTCACCGGGCTTCTGGCTTTAACGAGTCAGCGACGCAGAAATAATGTCCAGCGCTTTACGGAACTGCACTTCAGGGATTGTGAGCGGATAGAGGAAACGGATGACGTTACCGTACACGCCGCAGCTCAGAAGCAGAAGGCCTTCCTGCAGGGCTCGCTCCTGAACCTGACGGGTGAATTCCGGTGACGGCAGCCCGGATTGCGGATCGTTAAACTCCACCGCCACCATTGAGCCTTGCGCGCGGATATCCGCGATATACGGACAATGTTCCTTCGCTTTGTTCAGTACTTCCACCAGATGATGACCCAGGTGCGCTGAGCGCGTGCAAAGATCGTCTTCATCAATCACGTCCAGCACGGCATGTGCGGCGGCGATCGCCAGTGGGTTACCGGCGTAGGTACCGCCCAGTCCACCAGGCGCAGGCGCGTCCATCACCTCGGCGCGGCCCGACACCGCCGAGAGCGGCATACCACCCGCCAGGCTTTTCGCCATGGTGATCAGATCCGGCTTCACGCAGTGGTGTTCCATCGAGAACAGTTTTCCGGTACGCGCAAAACCGCTTTGCACCTCGTCGGCGATCAGCAAAATACCGTGGGTATCGCACAGGGCGCGCAGGGCCTGCATAAAATCCGCCGGTGCGATATTGAAACCGCCCTCGCCCTGAACCGGTTCAATAATGATGGCTGCCACCTGGTCCGGGGCAATGTCCGCTTTGAAGATACGCTCTAGGCTTTTTAATGCCTCCGCCGTACTGACACCGTGCAGTTCATTGGGGTATTGGGCGTGATATACCGAGCCAGGAAACGGCCCGAAACCCAGCTTGTAAGGGGCAACTTCCCCCGTCAGCGCCATGGTCATCGAGGTGCGTCCATGAAAAGCACCGCCAAAGGCGATCAGGCCAGGGCGTCTGGTGTATGCGCGGGCAATTTTTACCGCGTTTTCGACGGCTTCTGCCCCCGTTGAGAAGAAGGCGGTTTTGGCCGGGCCGTCAATCGGCACACGCGCGTTGATTCGCTCGGCAAGCGACACATAGCCTTCGTACGGCACAATCTGGTACGCCGTGTGGGTGAAGGCATGAAGTTGTTTTTCAATGGCGGAAATGATTTTTGGATGGCGATGCCCGGTGTTCAGCACCGCTATTCCGGCGGCAAAGTCGATATACTCGTTGCCCTCGACGTCCCACACCGTGGCGTTTTCAGCTTTATCGGCATAGAAGTTACACATCACGCCGATGCCGCGCGGCGTCGCCTGTAAACGCCGGTCGTTCAGTTCGTTATTTTTCACCCTGTCCCCCTGAAAAAGTCGCCTGCTTAGCGCATCAGTAAGTGTTTGCCAGGGGGGAGAAATTCGCCAGAGCGGGCGCTAAAAAAACAAAACCCCCGGATTCGCATCCAGGGGCTCTCGTCATACTTCGCGGAAATTACGCTTCAATCGCGGCGCGAAGTTTTTTCATGGCGTTCTTTTCAAGCTGACGCACACGTTCAGCGGACACGCCGTAGCGGTCGGCCAGCTCCTGCAGCGTGGACTTGTTGTCTTCGTCCAGCCAGCGGGCACGGATAATATCCTGGCTACGCTCGTCAAGGCCTTCCATCGCATAGCTCAGCTTGTTCGCGGCCTGATCTTCCCAGTTGTCCTCTTCAATGCCGTCAGCAAAGTTAGAGGTCTTATCCTGCAGATACAGTACCGGCGCCATTGGCTGGCTGTCGGACGCATCGTCATCGGAAGACATGTCAAAAGTCATGTCCTGCGCGGCCATACGGGATTCCATCTCACGCACGTCTTTGCTGGAAACACCCAGCTCGCGCGCCACCATTTCTACTTCATCCTGATTGAACCAGCCCAGACGCTGCTTGGTTTTACGCAGGTTGAAGAAGAGTTTGCGTTGCGCTTTTGTCGTGGCGACTTTCACGATACGCCAGTTGCGCAGCACGTATTCGTGAATCTCTGCTTTGATCCAGTGCACAGCGAAGGAGACCAGTCGTACACCCACTTCCGGGTTAAAGCGACGTACAGCCTTCATCAGGCCGATGTTACCTTCCTGAATCAAGTCCGCCTGCGGCAGGCCATAGCCCGCATAATTACGAGCAATGTGAACAACAAAGCGCAGGTGAGACAGGATCAGCTTTTTCGCTGCTTCCAGATCGCCCTGGTAATGCAGCTTTTCAGCAAGCTCCTTTTCTTCCTCGGCCGTTAACATCGGCCAGGTGTTCGCAGCCCGGATATACGATTCCAGGTTACCAACAGGGGCTAAAGCTAAAGTTTGCATTTCTTTGGTCATTCATTCCTCTCAATGTTTCTTCTGGTCCAGGTTGTCCCCATCAGGCAACAACCATGCCAAAGCGTTTGAGCAACGAGATTAGCATTCACTCTTTTATCAGACAGTGATTTTATCCACAAGTTCCAGGTGCAACGGTGAATAAATTACGCACAAAATGTGACATGGAGATGATAACAGGGGAAGAGACAACAGGGACGCTTTCCCTGCAGAGCGAACATCTCGGTGCAGGGAAAGATTATATCACGCTTTTCTTAGTCGGGAGTAAAGTGGCGTAAATGTTGAACCGTCGCCAGCCATGCTGCCACCCAGCCAATCATGGAGCAGACCAGCAGCAGAAGAAGGCACTCATCGAACCCTAAGCCACTGATATCAAACTTAGTTCCGAAGACCTGCGCCACCTCGGTCACGGCGGAGGAGAGCCGCATCACCAAAATTTCTGACAATATCAGTGAAAGAAATGCGCCGGAAAAACCGAGCAATGCGCCGCCATAAAGGAACGGACGCAGGATGAAGCCATCCGTCGCACCAATCAGCTTTTGCACGTTGATGGTATCGCGGCGGGCGAAAATGCTCAGGCGCACGCTGTTACCGATGACGAGGAACACCGCCGCAACCATCAGCACGCCAATCATCGCCGACACGCGCCCCACCAGCCCGGTCAGTGCGGCAAGACGCGCAAACCAGCTGTCGTCCATACGCACTTCATCAATGCCTTTAATGGTAGAGATGCGGTCGCGCAGCGTATTAAGTGAATCCGTTCCCTGGAAGTCGAGCTTCGGGATCACCACCGCCACGGCCGGCAGCGGGTTCTCTTCGAGCATATCCAGCGCGCCGCCAAAGCCTGACCAGTTACGGAACTCACCCAGCGCTTCTTCGCGGGAAAGGTAGTTCACCTTCTCCACGCCCTTCTCGGCCTGGATTTGCCCCACCACCTGCGCCGCGGCGTTATCGTCGAGCGCTTTGTCCAGATAGACCGTGATCTGCGGAGACGGATAATACTGCGACGCCGCCTGATTCACGTTCTTATAGACCATATAGCAGACGCTTGGCAGCGTCAGCGAAATGGCGATAACCATCACCGTCAGGAACGTCGCCAGCGGTTTACTTTTCAGATCCTGCAACGCGCCGTGGAAGGCGTAGCGTACCTGTTCATTGAACACGTTGGTTTTGCGGGAGTTTGGCTTCGGCGCGGCTTTCGCCCGCTTCGGCGCATTACGGTTACCGTCACCGCCACCCTGCGGCTTACGGAAACGGTCAAACCGGTTCCCGAACTGCCGAATCTGGTTCATTGCATCACGCTTGTTCACCGTGGCCTCCGTGCAAATGCCCGTCGCTCAGGGTCAGCATGCGGTACGAACGGCGGGAAATGAGCCCGATGTCGTGCGTCGCCATCAATACCGTCACCCCAACGCGGTTGAATTCCTCAAACAGACGCAAAATCCCTTCAGAAAGGGCGTCGTCCAGGTTACCGGTCGGTTCATCCGCCAGCAATACCGCAGGCTTGTTCACCACCGCACGGGCAATGCCCACACGCTGCTGTTCACCGCCAGAGAGCTGGATCGGAAAGTTCTTCGCTTTGTCCAGCAGCCCGACCTTATCCAGCGCCGCAGAGACGCGACGGCGGATATCATCATAGCTGGCACCGGCAATAATCAGCGGGATCGCCACGTTATCGAAAACGGTGCGATCCATCAGCAGGTGGTGATCCTGGAAAATCATCCCGATCTGGCGACGCAGGAACGGCACTTCGCGGTTCTTAAGACGGCTAATTTCATGGCCGCTGAACCAGATTTTCCCGGCGCTTGGCCGTTCAATCCCACAGATAAGCTTGAGCAGGGTACTTTTCCCCGCGCCGGAATGGCCGGTCAGGAATGCCATCTCGCCTGGCTGCAGGTGGAAGGTCACCCCCTGCAGCGCTTGTCTCCCACCGAGATAGGCCTTGCTGACGTGTTCAAAGCGAATCATTGTTAGTCCTCTCGGGCAAATAATGCCTCAATAAAGTCGTCCGCCTTAAACGGACGCAAATCCTCAATACGCTCGCCCACACCGATGTAACGAATAGGAATGCCGAACTGATCGGCCACGGAGAAGATCACCCCGCCTTTCGCGGTGCCGTCCAGTTTGGTCAGCGTGATCCCGGTCAGTCCTACCGCTTCATGGAACAACTTCGCCTGGCTGACGGCGTTCTGTCCGGTGCTGGCATCGATGGTCAGCATAATTTCATGCGGTGCGTCTTCGTCCAGCTTCTTCATGACGCGGACGATTTTCTTCAACTCTTCCATCAGGTGCGATTTGTTCTGCAAACGCCCTGCGGTATCGGCAATCAGGACATCCACATTTCGCGACTTCGCCGCCTGGATGGCGTCAAAGATCACGGACGCGGAATCTGCACCGGTGTGCTGCGCAATCACCGGAATGTTGTTGCGCTGGCCCCACACCTGCAGCTGTTCAACCGCCGCCGCGCGGAAGGTATCACCCGCCGCCAGCATCACCGTTTTACCCTGCTGCTCGAACTGACGCGCCAGTTTGCCGATGGTGGTGGTTTTCCCGACACCGTTAACGCCAACCATCAGAATAACAAATGGCGTTTTGCCTTCAATATTAAGCGGTTCGTCAACTTTTGCGAGAATTTCACCCATCTCGTCTTTCAGCAGGCCGTACAGCGCTTCGGCGTCGCGCAGCTGTTTGCGGCTCGCCCCTTCGGTCAGGTTGGCGATGATCTTACGGGTGGTTTCCACCCCAACGTCCGCAATCAGCAACTGCTCTTCCAGCTCTTCAAACAGATCGTCGTCGATCTTTTTGCCGCGGAACAGACTGATAAATCCGGAACCTAAATTTTCTTTGGTTTTTAACAGGCTGCGTTTCAGGCGGGCAAAGAAACCTTCTTTGGTCGGTTTTTCCTGCTCCTGAACGATCTCCTCTTCGGCCTGCTCTTCCACGGGCACGACGATAACCGCTTCTTCAGCCGCCTGAGCGGCCAGCGCCTGGGCTTCCAGCTCTTCGTCGGTCAGCGCCGGCTCATGTGCCGCTTCTTCTTCCACCGCGTCGACAATTTCCACGGTTTCCGCTTCGGCCTGCCACTCTTCAGGGGAAACGTCCTCCGCTTTTACCTCTTCCGGCAGCGGCAACTCTTCATGTTCGATAACGGCCTGCGGCGCTTCAGTAACCGCTTCAACAACAGGTTCTGGCTTTTCGCTCTCCTGAACCTGTTCGGTGACCTCAACCACCTCTTCAGCAAAGGCTTCAGTCTCTTCTTTGCTGTGCGCATGCTCTTCCGCTTCGACAACCGCGGCGGTTTCTACAGGCGTTTCAGGCTGAGACTGCTCTTCAACGGCTTGTTGTTCTTCGGTTTTCTGTTCTGTTTCTTGCTCTTTTTCACCGAAACCCAGCCAGGAAAAGAAGCCACGTTTTTTTTGTTTTGCCATCTGCGACTACACTCCTCGCGGCGCTATATACATGGAAGCTAAAAAAATGATGAAATAGTCTAACACTTTACTTAATTGACATCACCGCCCGCAATCGCAGGCCAATTGTTAACAGAGCTTTCCTGAGATGAAGAAACCCAACCGCGCCCCAGCCGGTCAAATTCGTATTATCGGTGGCCAGTGGCGAGGCCGGAAACTCCCGGTGCCGGACAGCCCCGGTTTACGCCCAACCACCGACCGCGTGCGTGAAACGCTGTTTAACTGGCTGGCCCCGTCAATGGTAGACGCCCACTGCCTCGACTGCTTTGCGGGCAGCGGCGCATTAGGGCTGGAAGCCCTCTCGCGCTACGCCGCCAGCGCCACGCTGCTGGAGATGGAGCGCGGCGTCGCGCAGACGCTGCAGCAAAATCTGGCGACGCTGAAAGCCACCAACGCCAAAGTGGTGAACACCAATACGCTCAGTTTCCTCGCGCAGCCTGGCACGCCACACAACGTGGTGTTTGTCGATCCGCCGTTCCGTAAGGGGCTGCTGGAAGAGACGTTATCCCTGCTGGAAAGCAACGGCTGGCTGGCGGATGACGCGCTGATTTACGTTGAAAGCGAAGTGGAAAACGGGCTACCGCCAGTGCCGGTTCACTGGGATTTACACCGCGAAAAAGTGGCGGGTCAGGTCGCTTATCGTCTGTATCATCGTCAGGCACAAGGAGAATCCAATGCCAGTACTGATTAATCTGGGACGTTTGCTGATGCTGTGCGTCTGGGCGTTTTTACTGCTCAATCTGGTGCATCCGTTCCCGCGCCCGATGAATATCTTTGTGAACGTGGCGTTTATCTTTACCACCTTCATGCATGCCCTGCAGATGGTGATGCTGAAAAATGGCCTGCCAAAAGACGGCCCGCAGATGACCGGCTGGCAGCAGCTGCGCGTGTTTATTTTCGGCGTGTTTGAACTGCTGGTGTGGATGAAGAAGTTTAAGGCGCAGGTGAAGAAGTAAGGTGCGGTCTGATGCCCTCACCCTAACCCTCTCCCACTGGGAGAGGGGACCGTATTATTCAGCCCTGACCCCTTCAAACCGCGACCCTTTGTAACTCAGCATCCCTTTCTCACCTACCGTCAGCTGATGGTACTGCTGCGCCTCCAGGCGGAAGGTCATCTCCAGGCCGCCCGTTTCCGGCTTAAAGCTCGCTTCATAGCGCATGGTCGTTCCCGCAGGGGTAACCTGTTGCTGGCGCGATCGCCGGTCATTTAGGGGTTTTTCGCGTTTATTGCTCACCACCACGCGCTTTTGCATCAACGGCACGGCGTCGTTATCCGCTTTCTCGCGGCGCTGCTGCACAAAACGGAACGAGGCGGCAATGACGATAATAGCCACCACGATAATGAAAAACAGCGGCATCTTGCTCATTCAACAATCCCATAAGATTATGCGGAATTCAGGATACCCTGACTCCCCCGGCATTGCCAAACGCCTGCCCGCATCACTACACTGAAGATGAAACTGATTATTCAGCCTTAACAGATACAGGGAGTTAATATGCTTTGGTCATTTATCGCTGTCTGTTTTTCCGCATGGCTTTATGTCGATGCGTCATACCGCGGTCCGGCCTGGCAGCGCTGGTTGTTTAAACCCGTCACGCTGTTGCTGCTCCTGCTGCTTGCCTGGCAAGCGCCGATGTTTAACGCCATCAGCTACCTGGTCCTCGCCGGGCTGTGTGCTTCTCTGATTGGCGATGCCTTAACCCTGTTGCCGCGTCAGCGTCTGCTGTATGCCGTGGGGGCGTTCTTCCTGTCGCATCTGCTTTACACCATCTACTTTGCCAGCCAGATGACGCTATCCTTCTTCTGGCCGCTCCCGCTGGTGCTGCTGGTGATCGGCGCGCTGTTGATCGCGGTGATCTGGTCACGCCTGGAAGAGATGCGTCTGCCCGTCTGCACGTTTATTGCCATGACGCTGGTGATGGTGTGGCTGGCCGGTGAACTGTGGTTCTTCCGCCCAACCTCACAGGCGATGTCCGCTTTCTTTGGCGCGGCGCTGCTGTTAATCGGCAATATCGTCTGGCTGGGCAGCCACTATCGCCGTCGTTTCCGGGCTGATAACGCGATTGCCTCCGCCTGTTACTTTGCCGGGCACTTCCTGATTGTGCGTTCGCTGTATATCTAAATAAGCCTTGACTCTGGAGTCGACTCCAGAGTGTATGCTGCGGTTAATGAGAAAATTATCATTACCGGAGAGTGCCATGTCGACTCCAGAAACACCTAAAAAAGCCCCACAATTTTCAGCATTTAAGCTCAGCCCGGTGCCGGCGAAAGATGACTGCTGCTGTGAAGGAGCATGCGAAACGCAAAACGCGCAGCCGCTGCCTGAAAGCGGAAACCATTACAGCTGGGTGGTTGACGGCATGGATTGCGCGGCCTGCGCCCGCAAAGTCGAAAATGCGGTAAAACAGATCCCCGGCGTCAGCCACGTGCAGGTGCGCTTTGCGACCGAAAAACTGCTGGTCAGCGCCGAGAGTGACGTTAGCGAGCAGGTTGTGTCCGCCGTCAGCCAGGCCGGTTATTCCCTGCGTAGCGAAACGACCCCCGCCGAAAAAACCGCTCCGCTGCGAGAAAATCTGCCCCTTATCGCGCTCGTGATGATGATGGCCCTGAGCTGGGGTCTGGAACAGATCAACCACCCGTTTGGCAATCTGGCGTTTATCGCCACCACGCTTGTCGGGTTGTATCCCATTGCCCGTCAGGCGCTGCGGCTGATGAAAAGCGGCAGCTGGTTCGCCATCGAAACGCTGATGAGCGTGGCGGCTATCGGCGCGCTGTTCATTGGTGCCACAGCGGAAGCGGCCATGGTGCTGCTGCTGTTCTTAATTGGCGAACGTCTTGAAGGCTGGGCGGCAAGCCGGGCGCGTAAAGGGGTCAGCGCCCTGATGGCGCTTAAGCCCGAAATCGCCACACGAGTAACAGGAAACGAACGCCAGACGGTGGCCATTAACGCGCTGCGTCCGGGCGATGTGATTGAAGTCGCCGCCGGAGGGCGCCTGCCTGCGGACGGTACCCTGCTCACCGCCACCGCGAGCTTCGACGAAAGCGCCCTCACCGGGGAGTCGATTCCGGTTGAACGCACGGCCGGTGAAAAAGTACCTGCGGGCGCCACCAGTGTCGACCGTCTGGTCCAGCTCACGGTACTTTCCGAACCCGGTGACAGCGCCATCGACCGTATCCTGAAACTGATCGAAGAGGCCGAGGAGCGTCGCGCCCCCGTCGAGCGATTTATTGACCGCTTCAGCCGGATTTACACCCCCGCCATCATGCTGGTTGCCCTGCTGGTCACTATCGTTCCGCCGCTGTTCTTTGGTGCGCCGTGGGAAGGCTGGATTTACAAAGGTCTGACCCTGCTGCTGATTGGCTGTCCGTGTGCGCTGGTGATCTCCACCCCGGCGGCCATTACCTCCGGTCTGGCGGCAGCGGCACGTCGCGGTGCCCTGATAAAAGGCGGCGCGGCGCTGGAACAGTTAAGCCAGGTGCAGCAGGTGGCGTTCGATAAAACCGGCACCCTGACCGTGGGGAAACCGCAGGTCACCGGCGTGTATCCGCAGGATATCGGTGAAGATGAACTGCTTACGCTGGCCGCCGCCGTAGAGCAGGGTTCCACTCACCCGCTGGCGCAGGCGATTGTGCGTGAAGCGCAGTCGCGCGGGCTGGCAATTCCGACGGCAACGGCACAGCGGGCGCTGGTTGGGTCCGGGATTGAGGCCGACATCGACGGTAAAAAGGTGCTGATTGTCGCGGCGGGTAAGTCTTCTAACCCAGAGGTTGAGGCGTTAGAACAGACCGGACAAACTGTCGTGACCGTCATGCAGGACGGCGTCGCCAAAGGCATGCTGGCACTGCGCGATACTCTGCGTGATGATGCGAAAGAGGCCGTCGCGGCGCTCCATCAGCTGGGTGTCCAGGGTGTGATCCTCACCGGCGATAACCCGCGTGCCGCCGCCGCGATTGCCGGAGAGCTGGGGCTGGACTTTAAGGCCGGATTACTGCCTGCGGACAAGGTCAGTGCCGTGACGGAGCTGAACAGCCATGCTCCGCTGGCGATGATCGGCGACGGAATCAACGATGCGCCAGCGATGAAAGCATCCACCATCGGGATTGCCATGGGCAGCGGTACCGACGTGGCGCTGGAAACCGCCGATGCCGCGCTCACCCATAACCGCCTGACCGGGCTGGCGCAGATGATTTCCCTGGCACGCGCCACGCGCGCCAATATTCGCCAGAACATCAGCATCGCCCTGGGGCTGAAAGGGATTTTCCTCGTCACCACCCTGCTCGGCATCACCGGGCTGTGGCTGGCGGTGCTGGCGGATACCGGCGCGACGGTGCTGGTGACGGCCAACGCGCTCCGCTTACTGCGACGCAAATAACACGCAATGCACACCTGGCCGGGTAAAGCGTAACGGCAACCCGGCCTTCCCTTCTCAAAAATCTAAACCAGCGTTTCAGAAATTCACGCTTTTGTGAGGCGCTTCACCTCCGTTTTCCAGGCCATAGTGTAATTTTTAAACGTACAAAACTAAAACACCGTTTTAACACTTACCTCACTACCCTGGAGTTGACTTGATGAAAACGACCCTCAAGCCGTTACTGGCCGCTCTGTGTCTGTCTGCTTTTGCCTGCTCCGTTTCTGCGCAAACCATTAAAGCCGCCGATGTGCATCCTGAAGGCTACCCGAACGTGGTAGCCGTACAGCACATGGGGGAGAAACTCAAACAACAAACCGACGGCAAGCTGGAGATCAAGGTCTTTCCCGGCGGCGTGCTCGGGGATGAAAAGCAGATGATTGAACAGGCGCAGATGGGGGCGATCGACATGATCCGTGTCTCCATGGCTCCGGTGGCGGCGATCCTGCCCGATATCGAAGTCTTTACCCTCCCCTATGTGTTTCGCGATGAAGACCACATGCACAAAGTCATCGACGGCGATATCGGCAAGCAGATTGGCGACAAACTGACCGCCAACCCCAAATCGCGGCTGGTGTTTCTCGGCTGGATGGATTCCGGCACCCGTAACCTGATCACCAAAACGCCGATCGTCAAACCGGAGGATCTGAAAGGCAAAAAAATCCGCGTTCAGGGAAGCCCGGTGGCGCTGGCGACACTGAAAGACATGGGGGCTAACTCGGTGGCAATGGGGGTCAGTGAGGTCTACAGCGGCATGCAGACCGGCGTAATCGACGGCGCTGAGAATAATCCGCCGACCTTCATCGCCCATAACTATATGCCGATCGCCAAAAACTATACCCTCAGCGGCCACTTCATTACCCCGGAAATGCTGCTCTACTCGAAAGTGAAATGGGACAAGCTCAGCGCAGACGAACAGCAGAAAATCCTGACCCTGGCGCGTGAAGCGCAGTTCGAACAGCGCAAGCTGTGGCAGGCCTATAACGCCGAGGCGCTGGCGAAGATGAAAGCCGGTGGCGTGCAGTTCCACGAGATCGACAAATCGGTATTTATCAAAGCCACAGAGCCGGTGCGCGCGCAGTATGGCGAAAAGCATCAGGACCTGATGAAAGCCATTGCTGACGTTCAGTAAACGGAGAACGTATGTCCGAACTCTACCTGAAGTGGATGGACCGGCTGTATCTGCTCGCCATGGGCGTAGCGGGATGCGCGCTGCTGGTGATGACGGTGGTGATCCCGATTGGCATCTTCTCGCGCTATGTGCTGAATCGCGGTGAATCCTGGCCGGAGCCGATTGCCATCATCTGCATGGTGACCTTTACGTTTATCGGCGCGGCGGTGAGCTACCGTGCCGGGTCACACATCGCGGTGAACATGCTGACCGACCGACTGCCAGACATGCTGAAAACAGCGTGTGCGCGCGTGGTGGATCTGCTGATGCTGCTGATCTCGCTGATTATGTTCTGGTACAGCTACTGGCTGTGTGTCGAGCTCTGGGAGCAGCCGGTCGCCGAGTTTCCGATCCTGACGTCAGGGGAGAGTTATCTGCCGCTGCCGATTGGTTCTGCGGTGCTGATCCTGTTTGTCATTGAACGTCTGCTGTTTGGCTCACAGGAAAACCGTCCTGTGGTGCTGATCGGCAACCACAGTTAAGGGGTGAACAATGGATGCATTCGTTTTGTTATTCACCCTCGCCATTTTGCTGGCGCTGGGTATGCCGGTGGCGTTTGCCGTCGGCTTAAGCGCCGTCGCGGGCGCGTTGTGGATCGAGTTACCGCTCGAAGCGCTGATGATCCAGATCACCAGCGGGGTTAACAAATTTACCCTGCTGGCGATCCCGTTTTTCATCCTGGCGGGGGCGATCATGGCGGAAGGTGGCATCGCCCGACGGCTGGTGAATTTCGCGTATGTCTTTGTCGGTTTTATTCGCGGCGGGCTGTCGCTGGTGAATATTGTGGCCTCCACCTTTTTCGGCGCGATTTCCGGTTCATCGGTGGCGGACACGGCCTCCATTGGCAGCGTGATGATCCCGGAGATGGAGAGAAAGGGGTATCCCCGCGAGTATGCGGCGGCGGTCACCGCCAGCGGGTCGGTGCAGGCGATTTTAATCCCGCCCAGCCACAACTCGGTGATCTACTCGCTGGCCGCAGGCGGTACGGTCTCCATTGCCACGTTGTTTATCGCAGGCGTGCTGCCGGGGCTGCTGCTGGGACTGTGCCTGATGACGCTGTGTCTGTGCTTTGCCCATAAGCGCGGCTATCCAAAAGGCGAAAAGATCCCCTTTAAACAGGCGCTGAAGATTTTGCTGGACGCTCTCTGGGGGCTGATGACGGTGGTAATTATCCTCGGCGGGATCATGTCCGGGATATTCACCGCCACCGAATCCGCGGCGGTCGCCTGTCTGTGGGCATTCTTTGTCACCATGTTTATCTACCGCGACTACACGTGGAGCGAACTGCCGAAGTTGATGTGCCGGACGGTGAAAACGGTCACTATCGTAATGATCTTGATTGGCTTTGCGGCGGCGTTTGGCGCGGTGATGACCTACATGCAGTTGCCTGTGCGCATCACGGCGTTCTTCACCTCGCTCTCGGATAACAAGTACGTGATCCTGATGTACCTCAACATCATGCTGCTGCTGATTGGCACCCTGATGGATATGGCGCCGATCATTCTGATCCTGACGCCGGTGCTGTTGCCGGTGACCCAGTCGCTTGGGATCGACCCGGTCCATTTCGGGATGATCATGATGGTGAATCTGGGGATCGGGCTTATCACGCCGCCAGTGGGTTCGGTGCTGTTTGTGGCCAGTGCGGTAAGCAAGCAGAAAATCGAACATGTGGTGCGCGCGATGCTACCGTTTTACGGCATGCTGCTGCTGGTGCTGGTGCTGGTGCTGGGAATGATAACGTACATCCCGGCGATTTCGCTGTGGCTGCCGGGATTGTTAGGCATGCAGTAAGGGGGTTACCCCTTGCGGATCAAATACCGGTACGGCAGCGCTTCGGTCTGCTGTGCCACCAGTTCATGCTCCATAAAGGTACAAAAACCGGGGATATCGCGGGTGGTTGCCGGATCGTCAGCGATGATCAGCAGCGTTTCGCCGGTTTGCATATTGCGCACGGTTTTGCGCACCATCATTACCGGCTCAGGGCAGCGGAGGCCCTGCGCATCAAGGGTGTGGTCTGGAGTGGAAAACAGATCGGTCATGGTGTTCTCGGTCAGATAAAAACGGCTGTAGTTTACGCCCCGTAGCCAGCAATGCAAACCAGGTTAACGGTTGCGTAAAAACTAACCATTGCATTGTCCTGCCAAAGCAGTATCATGCTGCGGTTTTTATTGGGTTCCCTCACCCCAACGTATAAAAAGGTCACAATATGACGCCGTTTTCTGAATCGCAGCGCGTAAAAGCGTTGTTCTGGCTTTCGCTTTTTCATCTGCTGGTGATCACCTCCAGTAACTATCTGGTGCAGCTGCCGATCGCCATCTTTGGTTTCCATACCACCTGGGGCGCGTTCAGCTTCCCGTTTATTTTTCTCGCCACCGATCTGACCGTGCGTATTTTTGGCGCTCCGCTGGCTCGCCGCATTATTTTTGCGGTCATGCTGCCGGCGCTGTTCGTGTCGTACGTTATTTCCTCCCTGTTTTACATGGGGAGCTGGCAGGGCTTTGAGGCGTTAACCCACTTCAACCTGTTTGTTGCCCGAATCGCCACGGCAAGCTTTATGGCCTATGCGCTGGGGCAGATCCTCGACGTGCACGTATTTAACCGCCTGCGTCAGAATCACCGCTGGTGGATGGCCCCCACCGCCTCGACGCTGTTCGGCAACGTCAGCGATACGCTGGCCTTCTTCTTCATTGCCTTCTGGCACAGCCCGGATGCGTTTATGGCCGAACACTGGATGGAAATTGCGCTGGTGGACTACTGCTTCAAGGTGCTTATCAGCATTGTCTTCTTCCTGCCGATGTACGGCGTGCTGCTGAATATGCTGCTGAAAAGACTGGCAGATAAATCTGAAATCACAGCATTGCAGGCTGGTTAAGGGTTCGCTTTATCAGTTGTGATAAGATGGACAAATGAGCCGTTATGGCCGTTTATCGAAAGGAAGAAGTCAATGCGCAATCTGGTTAAATATGTCGGGATTGGCCTGCTGGTTGTCGGCCTTGCAGCCTGTGATAACAGCGACACGAAAACGCCTGCTCAGGGCGCGTCTGCAGAGAGCAACGCAACCGGTCAGCCGGTGAACCTGCTGGACGGTAAACTCAGCTTCTCTCTGCCAGCGGATATGACTGACCAGAGCGGCAAGCTGGGTACCCAGGCGAACAACATGCACGTCTATTCCGATGCAACCGGGCAGAAAGCGGTGATTGTGATTGTGGGCGACGATACCAGCGAAGACCTGGCCGTGCTGTCCAAACGTCTGGAAGATCAGCAGCGCAGCCGCGACCCGCAGCTGCAGGTGGTGACGAACAAGTCCATCGAACTGAAAGGCCACACGCTGCAGCAGCTGGACAGCATTATCTCTGCAAAAGGTCAGACGGCTTACTCTTCCGTGGTACTGGGTAAGGTTGATAACAAACTGCTGACCCTGCAGATCACCCTGCCAGCGGAAGATCAGCAGAAAGCGCAGACTGCCGCTGAAAACATCATCAACACCATCGTGATTCAGTAACACGTCAGGATGATGACGTGGCCTCCGGTGCCTGCACCGGGGGCCATTTTTTTAGCCGCCACGTGAGCATCAGGGCCATCACCACCAGACCCGCAGCCGCAAGATAGATAACCGGCACACCTGCCCAGGCCATGACCAGCCCTGCCAGCGGCCCGGTAATGCCCAACGACATATCCATAAACACCGTGTAGGTTGCCAGCGCCGCCCCCTGATTCTGCGGCGGCACGGCTTTCACCGCCACCACACCCAGCGCCGGGAAGACCAGCGAAAAACCGGCTCCGGCGAAGAACACGCCAACTTTTGCCATCCACGGCGCGGTCGCTATACCGGTCAGCAGCAGCCCGACAATCTCAACCGCAAAGCAGATCATCGCCACATTCAGCCCGCCCAGGCGGTTAATACCGTTCGGGAAGAGCAAACGGGCACCCACAAACGCACAGCTGAACAGGGTTAACGCAAAGGCCGCCCCATCCCAGCCTTTGGCGTCATAAAACAGCGTGATAAAGGTGGCGATCACCCCAAAGCCGGTAGTTGCCAGCGCCAGTGCCATACCATACGGCCAGACGCGCCCCAGCACTGCCCGGAACGGCAGCGGTTTACCTTTGCTGGCCTTCACTTTCGGACGCGGCAGGGCAAACAGGATCGCCACCAGCGCGACCACCATAATGGTGCCCGCCAGCCCGTACAGTCCGCCATACGCATAGCACATCACCCCAAGCGGGGCGCCAAGCGCCATTGCCCCGTAGGTGACAATGCCGTTCCAGGAGATCACCCGGCCAATGTGCGGTGCCCCGACCACGCCTACGCCCCACAGCGTCGAGCCGGTTCCTGCCAGGCTCTGCCCAATACCGAGGATCACCCGGCCCAGGCACAGCAGCACCAGGCTGACCAACGGCCAGTGGCTGGTCGTTGCCGCCAGCAGGTAACTCAGGCCACTGAGAAAACAGCCGCATAATCCTGTGATCACAATGCTCTTCGGCCCGAACAGATCCGCGTAGCGACCCGCATGCGGGCGGCTCAACAGCGTGGCGAAGTACTGCAGGCTAATCACCAGCCCCGCCCAGAATGCGCTAAACCCCATCACGTCATGCACATAGCCCGGCAACACCGCCAGCGGCAGGCCAATCGTCAGATAACTGGCAAAGTTAAAAATCACAACGGAGACAATGCGCAGATTAAGGCGTAATCCGCTTAATGCCGGTTCGGCGGCGGGTTCGGGCATGAGGTTTTACCTGGATTTTTGCAACAGTGTTTCACTATTACCACGACGCCAGCAGAAAATCAGCAGCGACTTTCAGATTAACGGTGCCAGACGAAGCGGAACCCGCGCACTACACTTAACGGGCAATCACATTAAGGAACACGAATGACCCCTAACCCGCCCGACAAAGCAGGACTCCACATCCTGTTAAAACTCGCCTCTCTGGTGGTGATCCTCGCCGGTATCCATGCTGCCGCCGATATTATTGTCCAGCTTCTGCTGGCGCTCTTTTTTGCCATTGTGCTTAACCCGCTGGTGACCTGGTTTTTGCGCCGGGGTATCAGCCGCCCGGTGGCCATAACCATTGTGGTTATCGTGATGCTGATTGCCCTCACCGCCCTTTTCGGCGTGCTGGCCGCCTCGCTGAGCGAATTCTCCACGATGCTGCCGCAATACAACAAAGAGCTGACGCGCAAGATCGTGGCGCTTCAGGAGATGATGCCGTTTCTGAACCTGCATATTTCGCCGGAACGGATGTTGCGCCGGATGGATTCCGAAAAAATCATGACCTACGCCACCACGCTGATGACCGGCCTGTCCGGCGCTATGGCCAGCATTTTGCTGCTGGTCATGACGGTGGTGTTTATGCTGTTCGAAGTGCGCCACGTGCCCTATAAGCTGCGTTTCGCGCTGAATAATCCGCAAATTCACATCGCCGGTTTACACCGCGCGTTAAAGGGCGTCTCCAAATATCTGGCCTTAAAAACCCTGTTGAGCGTCTGGACCGGCGTGATTGTCTGGCTGGGGCTGATGCTGATGGGCGTGCAGTTCGCGCTGATGTGGGGAGTGCTGGCGTTTTTGCTGAACTACGTGCCCAACATTGGCGCGGTACTCTCCGCCGTGCCGCCCATGATTCAGGCGTTTCTGTTTAATGGCTTCTATGAGTGCATGCTGGTGGGGGCGCTGTTCCTCGTGGTGCATATGGTGCTGGGGAATATTCTTGAACCACGGATGATGGGCCACCGGCTGGGCATGTCGACGCTGGTGGTGTTCTTATCCTTACTGATTTGGGGATGGCTGCTGGGCCCGGTTGGGATGCTGCTGTCGGTACCGCTCACCAGCGTCTGTAAAATCTGGATGGAGACCACCAAGGGCGGCAGCAAACTGGCGATACTGCTGGGGCCGGGCCGACCCAAGAGTCGGCTTCCCGGTTAATCGTCTGGGGTGAGACGGAACACGACTCTACGGGAAATTTTTAGGAGAAACGTTATTCGCAAGCCTGCGACAACACTGTACGATGTACGCTGTAACATCGCGCTTGCGAAGTAAAAATCACAGAAACAGGTTTATCGCGGACGCGCGTAGATGAAATTTACCCTCACCATTATCGACTGGCAGGCCAGAGCGCCAGGACTCAGCGATGCCGGCGCATGGCAGGCATGGTCGCGCCAGTCTGACGCCATCGATCCCGCCGCGCCGCTTGCAAAACTGACCGATCTGCCGATGATGACCGCCCGCCGCCTTAATTCGGGCAGTAAGCTGGCGGTGGATATTGGCCTTGCGATGCTGCGCAAACATCGTATCGATGCCGTGGTCTACAGCAGCCGCCATGGCGAGCTGGAACGCAACTACCGTATTCTGCAAGCGCTGGCGACGGAGCAACCCGTCTCCCCCACCGATTTTGCAATGTCTGTTCATAACGCCGCGGTCGGCAATCTTACGATCACTGCAGGTCAGCCGATTGTCTCATCCTCGGTCTCCGCCGGGATGGACACCTTCCAGCAAAGTTTGTGCGAAGTGTTGAGTCTGCTTCACGCGGGCTATTCCCGCGTTTTGCTGGTGGATTTTGACGGCGTCCTGCCCGCGTTTTATCACGCCGGGCTCCCGCCGCAGATGCCCGTCTGGCCTTACGCCCTTGCGCTGGTGATTGAAGCCGGGGACGCACTCTGCTGTGAAACCCATCGCGAAAGCACAGGGGAAGAGCCCGCGCTGCCGCAAAGCCTTCAGTTCCTGCGACATTACCTGAGCGACGCGCGGCAATTTGCCCTGGCAGGCGAGCGTTTGCAGTGGCAGTGGACGCGCCAATGAGCCATATCCTCTCCCGCCTCGATCGGTTATGGCGCATGCTGATGACCGGGTTTTGCTTCGCCCTGTTTGGCCTTGGCGGGCTGCTGCTGTCGCTGGTCTGGTTTAACCTGCTGCTGATTTTTCAGCGCGATCGCACGGCACGCCGCCGACTGGCGCGACGCAGCATCTCCGCCAGTTTTCGGCTGTTCCTGGCGGTCGTTCGCGGAACCGGCGTGCTGGATTACAGCTTTAACAATCTGGACGTTCTGCGCGCCGAGCGCGGCTGCCTGGTGATAGCCAACCATCCTTCGCTGCTGGACTATGTGATCCTCGCCTCGGTGATGAACGAAACCGACTGTCTGGTGAAAAGCGCGCTGCTGCGTAACCCCTTTGTCAGCGGCGTGATCCGTGCAGCCGATTACCTGATCAACAGCGAAGCAGAAACGCTGCTTCGTGCCAGCCTGCAGCGTCTGGCGCAGGGCGACACCCTGCTGATTTTCCCGGAAGGCACCCGCACCCGCGTGGGCGAAGCCATTACCCTGCAGCGGGGAGCGGCGAATATTGCCGTTCGTTGCAACAGCTCTCTGCGCGTGGTGGTGATCCACTGTAGCGAACGCATGCTGGATAAACAGAGTCGCTGGTACAATGTGCCGCCCAAAAAACCCATTTTTACCGTGGATGTTCGCGAACGCATCAACATTCATGATTTTTACGATGCGAGCCAGCACGAACCTGCGCTGGCGGCAAGGCAGTTAAACCGGCATATGCAGCAGCAATTAACATCCGGTCTTCAATCTTTGTCAGGAATGAAAGATGCAAGCGCTCTATCTTGAAATTAAGAATCTCATTATCTCTACGCTGAATCTGGAAGAACTTACCCCAGAGGATATCGACACCGACGCTCCGCTGTTTGGTGACGGACTGGGTCTGGACTCTATTGATGCCCTGGAGCTGGGGCTGGCTGTGAAAAATCAGTACGGCGTAGTGCTTTCTGCCGAGAGCGACGAGATGCGTCAGCACTTCTATTCCGTTGCCACGCTCGCCGCTTTTATTCATCAACAACGCGCCTGAGAATGGCCCGCTATGACAGAACAAGAAACCCTTTATCAGGAAGTCTCTGCGCTTCTTATTAAACTTTTTGAACTCGACCCTGAGCTCATTACGCCGCAGGCCCGGCTTTACGAAGACCTGGATCTCGACAGCATTGATGCCGTAGATATGGTGGTTAACCTGCAGAAGAAGACGGGGCATAAAATTAAGCCTGAAACCTTCAAAGCGGTGCGTACCGTTCAGGACATCGTCGACGTTGTGGAACAACTCCAGCGCGACGCCTGACGTGCCTGCCATTCCGCTCATCCCGATACTGACGGGCCTGATGCTGCTGGCCTGGCCGTTTTTGATTGGCTATGGCCTTGCAAGCCACCATTTGCAATGGATATTGCCCCTGATGGCGCTGGTGTTGCTGCTGCGTGTCTGGCAGACGCGCCAGCAGCGCGGCCCCTTGCGCTACATTTTCCTGAGCGTGACGCTGGCCGGGGCAGTGCTGTGCGTGGCGAGCCTTTTTCACGCTCACCTGTGGGTGCTGTTTTATCCGGTGGTCGTTAATCTGGTGATGCTGGTGGTCTTTGGGGGCTCGCTGTGGACGTCCATGCCGATAGTGGAACGGCTGGCGCGGATACGGGAGCCCCAGCTGTCTCCTGCCGGGGTTCGTTACACGCGTAAAGTGACGAAAGTCTGGTGCGGCTTTTTTATCGGCAACGGCGCAGTCGCGCTGTTTACCGTGCTGTACGCCGACCTGCGCCTGTGGACGCTATGGAACGGGATGCTTTCCTACATCCTGATGGGAACGTTAATGGCGGGTGAATGGCTGGTGCGACAACGGGTAATAAAAAACGATGGATAAACCGCTTCCTCTGAGCCAGTGGCTAAATGCCCCGCGTCCTGATGAGACGCCTGTCGCCTGGCTTGACGATCGTATCTGGACGCTGGGCGATCTGCGCCACGATGTTACGCAGCTGGTCGACGCGCTGCGTCAGGAAGAGGGCGAGCGCTGGGCGCTCTGTTTTGAAAACGGCTATCTTTTTATCGTCGCCCTGCTGGCGGCGCTTCATGCGGGTAAAACCCCCGTGCTCCCCGGGCACAGCCGGGGGGCGCAGCTTAACGAACAGCGGGCCATGTTCAGCGGCGTCCTGAGCGACACCACGCTCGAGTATTCAGGGCGACTGCGGTTGGTCACCGCCACTGCGCCGACAAACACCCCCTTTTCCCCCTTGCCTGCCATTGACGAGACGCGCGTTATCGAGCTCTTTACCTCTGGCTCCACCGGCACGCCGCAGCGGGTGATTAAGCCGGTGATCGGCCTGGATCGGGAAGCCCGTCTGCTCGCCGATCGGTTTGGCGAACGGCTGACAGGCTGTCACGTCGTGGCCTCCGTGGTGTTGCATCATCTGTATGGCCTGACGTTCCGTGTTGTATTACCCATGGCGCTTGGCCTGCCGCTGCATGCCTCCCTGCTGCAGTACGCAGAACAGCTGTCAGCGCTGCCGCAGGACAAACGGTATCTCTTTATCAGCAGCCCGGCATTCCTCAAGCGGCTCGACACCTCGCTTGTGCCGCCTCCGGTTGCCCTGCTGATCTCAGCCGGGGGCGAACTGCCCTGGCGCGACATCATCCCTTGTCATGACTGGCTGAACGTCTGGCCTGATGAAATTTACGGCAGCACCGAAACGGGCGTTATGGCCTGGCGTCACCGTCTGGATGAGACAACGCTCTGGCAGCCATTTCCCGGCGTGACGTTCCACGGCGATCGGGTAACGTCGCCACTGATCCGCGAGGCTGAAGGAGTCGTGCTGGATGATATCCTGCATTTCGCGGCTGACGGGCAGTTCAACATCGTCGGACGCCGTGGCCGGGTGGTCAAAATTGAAGATAAACGCATTTCGCTCGATGAGATTGAGCAGCGGTTACTGGCGCTGGACGGCATCTGCGACGCCGCCGCGCTGGCGGTCACTCGCCGTGGTCGTCAGGCCATTGGCGTGCTGCTGGTACTCAGTGACGCGGCGCGCTTGCACAGAGACAACGGGGGTAAAAATGCCCAGGAATCCGCGTGGCGTCGCGCCCTTCGCCCCTGCCTTGAACCGGTTGCCGTGCCCCGCTACTGGCGCATTGTCGATGAAATCCCGGTCAACAGCATGAACAAGCGTGTGACTGCACAGCTACAGGAGTTATTTCATGAAGATTCATGAAATCGAACGCCACCAGACTCATCCGGAGCATCTGGAGATAACGCTTTATCTTGATCCAGACCTGCTCTGGTTTAAGGGACATTTTGCTGTCCAGCCCCTGCTCCCTGGCGTTGCACAACTCGACTGGGTGATGCATTACGCTACCACCCTGATGGCACCGGGCTACCGTTTTCACAGCATTCAGAATGTGAAGTTTGCGGCCCCGCTGTTGCCGGACAACACAGTGACGCTGATCCTTGACTGGCACCCTGCCCGTCAGATGCTCAGTTTCAGCTACCAGCGCCATGCGGGCAGTGAACGCCATACCGCCAGCAGCGGGAAGATTCGCCTATGTCAGTAACGTTCCGCCCCTGCGTGTTGATCCCCTGCTACAACCACGGTGCGATGATGGCCGCGGTGCTCGCACGTCTGGCACCGTTTGACCTCCCGTGCCTGGTGGTTGACGATGGTAGCGAAGAGAGCACGCGCCATACCCTGGCGCACTTAGCGGAGCAGCATCCGCAGGTTACGCTGCTGCGTCTGGCGAAAAACAGCGGCAAAGGCGCGGCGGTAATGGCGGGGCTGAAAGCCTGCGCAGAGCGTGGCTTCACTCATGCAATCCAGGTGGATGCCGACGGCCAGCACGCCATTGAAGATCTCCCCCGTTTTCTGGCGCTGGCGCAACGTCACCCCGAGGCGCTGATTTCCGGTCAACCCGTTTACGATGACTCCATACCCCGTTCGCGCCTTTACGGACGCTGGATAACGCACGTCTGGGTCTGGATTGAAACGTTGTCCCTGCAGCTTAAAGACAGCATGTGCGGCTTTCGGGTCTATCCGATCACGCCGGTGATGCAGCTTGCCGCACGTACCCCGCTCGGCAAGCGCATGGACTTTGATACTGAAGTGATGGTCCGCCTCTACTGGCAGGGCACGCCCAGCTATTTTCTGCCCACCCGCGTCACCTACCCGGCAGACGGTGTATCCCACTTCGATGCGCTAAAAGACAACGTGCGCATCTCGCTGATGCATACCCGTCTGTTCCTGGGGATGCTGCCGCGCATCCCTTCCCTGCTGATGCGCCGTCGGCCGCAGCACTGGGCGCAACAGCAGGAGGTCAAAGGACTATGGGGAATGCGCCTGATGTTACGCGTCTGGCAACTGCTTGGGCGCAAGGCCTTCACCCTCCTGCTGTGGCCGGTCACCGCCGTTTACTGGCTTACCGCCCGTTCGGCGCGTCAGGCGTCGCGGCAATGGCTGAGGCGGGTTAAAGAGGTCATGGCACAGCGACAGATCCCACCGCCCCCCCGGCTGAACAGCTTTTTTCACTTCCTGCGTTTTGGTCATGCCATGCTGAACAAGGTGGCCAGCTGGCGCGGCGAGATGAAGCTGCATCGCGATCTGGTGTTTGCACCGGGTGCCCGCGAGGCGCTGGGGCTGGACGATCCACAGGGTAAACTGCTGCTGGCCTCGCATCTTGGCGACGTGGAAGCCTGCCGGGCGCTTGCACAGCGTGAAGGGGGGAAAACCATCAACGCCCTGGTCTTTAGCGATAACGCCCAACGCTTTAAGCAGATTATGGAAGAGATGGCTCCGCAGGCGGGCATTCACCTGATGCCCGTCACTGACATCGGCCCGGAGACCGCTATCCTGATCAAAGAAAAGCTGGATCGCGGCGAATGGGTGGCCATCGTGGGCGATCGTATCGCCGTCACACCGCAGCGCGGCGGCAGCTGGCGCGTGATCTGGAGCGCGTTTATGGGCCAGCCCGCGCCGTTCCCACAGGGGCCGTTTATCCTGGCCTCCATTCTGCGCTGTCCGGTGGTGCTGATTTTTGCCCTCAGCCAGCAGGGGACGCTGACCCTGCACTGCGAACCGTTCGCCGACCCGCTGCTGTTGCCGCGCGGTGAACGTCAGCAGGCGCTGCAACATACCGTCGATCGCTACGCGCAGCGGCTGGAACATTACGCCTTACTGTCACCGCTCGACTGGTTTAATTTTTTCGATTTCTGGCAGTTGCCCGAAATCAGCGAGAAGGAGTAAAGGGTGCTGACCGATCCCCGCTTTACGACGGAAGTTGAAATCACCGTCCCGTTCCACGACGTCGACATGATGGGCGTGGTCTGGCACGGCAACTATTTCCGCTACTTTGAAATAGCCCGCGAAGCGCTGCTCAATCAGTTCGACTACGGCTATCGCCAGATGAAAGCCTCCGGCTATGTCTGGCCGGTGGTCGATACGCGGGTGAAATACCGCGATGCGGTGACCTTTGAACAACGCATCCGGGTCCGGGCGCAGATTGAAGAGTATGAAAACCGTCTGCGCATTGCCTATCAAATCTTCGACGCGCAGACCGGTAAACGCACCACCACCGGTTACACCATCCAGGTGGCGGTCGACGCAGCCACCCGCGAAATGTGCTTTGTCAGTCCGGAGATCTTGTTTGAACGTATGGGAGTCACGCCATGAAATGGTTGCCTTTGCTGGCACTGATGTTTAGCCCGCTGGTCAGCGCCGTGACGCTGGATGAACTGCAGCAGCGGTTTACGCAACAGCCCGTGGTGCGCGCTCACTTCGAGCAGGTTCGTACGATCAAAGACATGCCGCAGCCGTTGCGTTCGCAGGGCGAGATGGTGATCGCCCGTGACAGCGGCCTGCTGTGGGATCAAAAAGCCCCGTTCCCCATGACGCTGCTGCTGGATGACAAACGGATGGTGCAGACCATCAACGGCCAGCCGCCGCAGACCATTACCGCCGACAATAATCCGCAGATGTTCCAGTTCAACCACCTGCTGCGGGCGTTGTTCCAGGCCGACCGCAAGGTGCTGGAAGAGAATTTCCGCATCGATTTTCAAGACCTGGGGGAAGGCCGCTGGTCGCTGGTGCTCACGCCCACCACGACGCCGCTGAACACCATTTTCACCACCCTCGATTTGGGCGGTGCGACCTTTCTGGAGTCTATTCGTCTTAACGACAAACAGGGCGACCGTACGGATATCATCCTCTCCAGTCACCGACTGACACCCGCCAGCCTGACCGATGACGAACGCCAACGCTTTGCCGCACCATAAATCGCTGCGCCCGGCGCTGCTTTGGGCCGCGGGATGCCTGATTATGCTGGGCCTGCTGGTGTCGCTGCTGCCCGGCGCGCGCCTGAACAGCAGCGTGCTGGCCATGTTGCCGACACAGACGCTGGGGGCGATCCCTCCGGCGCTCAACGACGGCTTTATGCAGCGGCTCGACCGTCAGCTGGTCTGGCTGGTCAGCCCCGGCAAAAAACCCGATCCGCGCGTGGCGCAGCAGTGGCTGACGCTGCTGCAACGCAGCGGAGCACTGAGCGAGGTCAAAGGGCCCATGGACGCCACCGGGCAACAAGCCTGGGGCGAGTTTTTCTGGCAGCACCGCAACGGGATGATTGACCCTGCCACCCGCGCCCGCCTGCAAAACGGCGGTGAAGCGCAGGCGCAGTGGGTTTTATCTCAGCTTTACTCGGCCTTTTCCGGCGTGAGCGGCAAGGAGCTGCAAAACGATCCGCTGATGCTGATGCGCGGCGCGCAGCTCGCGCTGGCGCAAAACGGCCAGAAGCTGCGGCTGATGGACGGCTGGCTGGTGACGCAGGATGACGCCGGAAACTACTGGTATCTGCTGCACGGCGAGCTGGCCGGTTCCTCTTTTGATATGCAGCAAACCCACCTGCTGGTGACCACCCTGAACGCGCTGCAGGCGACGCTGAAAACGCATTACCCACAGGCGCAACTGCTGTCTCGCGGCACGGTGTTTTACAGCGATTACGCCAGCCAGCAGGCCAAACGGGATATCTCCACGCTGGGTGTCGCCACCCTTCTGGGCGTACTCCTGCTGATTGTGGCGACATTCCGCTCCCTGCGTCCGCTGCTGCTGTGCGCGATCTCCATTGGCATCGGCGCGCTGGCGGGCACGGTCGCCACCCTGCTGTTCTTTGGCGAGCTGCATCTGATGACGCTGGTGATGAGCATGAGCATCATCGGTATTTCGGCCGATTACACCCTCTACTACCTGACCGAACGGCTGGTGCACGGTGGCGAAAACTCGCCGTGGCAAAGTCTGGACAAAGTGCGTAATGCCCTGCTGCTGGCGCTTCTGACGACCGTCGTGGCGTACCTGATTATGATGCTGGCCCCCTTCCCCGGGATCCGCCAGATGGCGCTGTTTGCCGCCGTGGGGCTGAGCGCCTCGTGTCTGACGGTGATATTCTGGCACCCCTGGCTGTGCCGTGGATTGCCGGTACGCCCGGTTCCGGCCAGCAGAGCGATGTCGCGCTGGCTGACCGCCTGGCGACGTAATAAAACACTCGCGGTTGGCCTGCCCGTCACGCTGGCACTCCTTTCCGCCGCAGGTATTGCCACCCTGAAGGTGGACGACGATATCGCCCAGTTGCAGGCGCTGCCGAAAACGATTCTGGCGCAGGAGAAGACCATTACCGCCCTGACCGGCCAGCGCGTCGATCAGAAATGGTTTGTGGTTTACGGCACGTCAGCCCAGCAGACGCTGGAGCGGCTGGAGGCCTTTACCCCTGCGCTGGCGCAGGCGCAAAAAGCGGGTGAACTGGCAAGCTGGCGAACCCTGCCGCTGAACTCCATGAAGCGTCAAAAAAGCGATCTGGCGCTACTGCACCACGCTGCGCCTGTGGTAATGAACGTGCTGCACAGCGCCGGACTGAACACCGTCTCACCGGATCTGACGCCAATGCCTGTCAGCGTGGACGCCTGGCTTGCCAGCCCGGCCAGCGAAGGCTGGCGTCTGCTCTGGCTGACCCTGCCGGGTGGCGAAAGCGGCGTGCTCGTCCCGGTGGACGGCGTCAAAAACAGTACGGCGCTAAGTGAACGGGCGGCACAGCATGAAGGGGTCGTCTGGATCGATCGTAAGGCCAGTTTTGACAGCCTGTTTGCCCTCTACCGCACCCTGCTGACGGGGCTACTGTGCGTAGCGCTGGCGGCGATTGCCTGCGGCGCCATAATCCGACTTGGCTGGCGTCAGGGGCTTATCAGCCTGGTGCCGTCGGTACTGTCGCTCAGTTGTGGGCTGGCGGCGCTGGCCGTCGCCGGGCATTCCGTCAATCTGTTTTCACTGCTGGCGCTGGTGCTGGTGCTCGGCATTGGCATCAACTACACGCTGTTTTTCAGCAACCCACGCGGCACGCCGCTGACGTCGATGCTGGCTATCACCCTGGCGATGATGACCACGCTGCTGACGCTGGGCATGCTGGTGTTCAGCGCGACGCAGGCCATCAGCAGCTTTGGAATTGTGCTGGTAAGCGGTATTTTCACCGCCTTCCTGCTGGCCCCGCTGGCGATGCCGGCCAGGAACGAGAGAAAACCATGATGAACGCTTTTTACCGCGCCGCCGCGCTGGCTGCGACGCTGCTGCTGGCAGGCTGCAGCCATTCGACCGATACTGAAGAAACTCGCCCGCTGGCCTGGCTTCAGCCGGGCACGCAGGTGACGCTGCCACCGCCGGGCATTACGCCAGCCATCCGTTCTCAGCAGCTGCTGACCGGCCGGTTTAACGGTCAGACCCAGTCGCTGCTGGTTCTGCTGAACGCTGACGGGCAAAAAGTGACGCTTGCCGGGCTCTCGTCGGTGGGGATCCGCCTGTTTCTCGCGACCTATGACAACACCGGGATCCATACCGAGCAGTCGGTCGTTATGCCCCAGCTACCGCCCGCCAGCCAGGTGCTGGCGGATGTGATGCTCAGCCACTGGCCGCTCAGCGCCTGGCAGCCGCAGTTGCCGAAGGGATGGACGCTAAAGGATACTGGCACCCGACGCGAACTGCGTAACCCTGACGGCAAGCTGGTCACCGAGATTGTCTACCTGCAACGCAACGGTAAGCGCGAGCCGATCAGCATTGCGCAGCACGTCTTTAAATACCACATCACCATTCAATATCTGGGTGACTGAGATGATTTACATTTCTGCTGTTGGCATGGTCAACGCGCTGGGCAACTCGGCCGATGAGATCGCGGCCAACCTGAACGCCGGGATTGCGCCGGGTATGCGTCATCGCGCCGGATGGCTGCAAGGATTACCTGATGCCATGCTGGGCGGCGTTGAGGGTGAACTGCCGCCGATACCGGATAGCCTGGCAGCACACCGCAGCCGTAATAATCAGCTGTTGCTGGCGGCGCTGGCACAGATTCAGCCTGCCGTTGAGGCAGCCATCGCCCGCGTGGGCCGCGACCGCGTGGCGGTGGTGCTGGGCACCAGCACCTCAGGGCTGGATGAAGGCGATGAGTACGTGCGCCTCTCCCTGAACGGCGAACGCAGCCCACAATGGCAGTACCCGCAGCAGGAGCTGGGCGATCCCTCCCGCTTCCTCGCCAGCTGGCTGCAGCTGGATGGCCCGGCGTATACCATTTCGACTGCCTGCTCCTCCAGCGCCCGGGCGATCATCAGCGGACAGCGTCTGATTGAGGCCGGACTGGTGGACGTCGCCCTTGTAGGCGGGGCAGACAGCTTAAGCCGTATGCCGGTCAATGGTTTTAACAGCCTTGAATCGCTCTCGCCCACGCAGTGCGAACCGTTTGGCCGAGACCGCCGGGGGATCACCATCGGTGAAGCGGCGGCCCTCATGGTGCTGACGCGCGAACCGGATCAGGTTGCGCTGCTGGGGGCGGGTGAATCGAGCGATGCGTACCATATCTCTGCCCCACATCCCGAGGGAGAAGGCGCCATTCGCGCCATTACCCAGGCGCTGAAGGAGGCAGGCATGACGGCAGATGACGTGGGCTATATTAATTTGCACGGCACCGCCACTCCCCTCAACGATCGGATTGAGGCGCACGTGATTAACGCCCTCTTTGGCGACCGGGTACCGTGCAGCTCCACCAAACACCTCACCGGCCATACGCTTGGCGCGGCCGGGATCACTGAAGCCGCATTAAGCTGGCTGATCCTGACCCGTGACCTGCCGCTGCCGCCGCAGGATTTTTCCCGCTACGCGCCGGACGACACGCTGCCGCCCTGCGGCCTGCTGCATCAGCATGCGCCGCTGACAAAACCGGTGATTTTATCGAACTCATTCGCCTTTGGCGGTAACAACGCCAGCCTTCTGCTGGGGAGAGTGTCATGAGTTATTTATCCCCCGCCGACTACCTGCCTCACGACGCACCGATGATGCTACTGGAGCGCGTTGAGCGTGTCACCGACAGCAGCGCGGTGTGCAGCGTCACGGTCGACGGGCACGGTGTGCTTGCGCCGTTCCTGAACGTTGACGGCGATCTGCCGGGCTGGTTTGCGCTGGAACTGATGGCCCAGACCGTGGGCGTCTGGTCTGAATGGCACCGTCTGCAAAAAGGCCTGCCCCACAGCCCGCTGGGCATGGTGCTGGGCGCGCGCGAGCTGGTGTGCAGCACGGGCCGCTTTGCTGCAGGCACTACGTTAACCATTACCATTGAGCGCCTGATGCAGGACGAACGCTTTGGCAGCTTTGAATGCACAATCCAGACGGATAACGCCCCCCTTGCCACGGGCCGTGTGAATACGTTCCAGCCCAGCGAGGACGAATTAACCTCACTTTTCTCTCAGGGAGCTTCATCATGACACGTTCCGTACTGGTCACGGGCGCCAGCAAAGGCATTGGCCGCGCCATCGCCTGTCAGCTTGCCGCTGACGGTTTCACCGTAGGCGTGCATTACCATCGCGATGCTGATGGCGCGCATGAGACGCTGGAGGCCATTGTTCAGGCTGGCGGAACGGGTCGTTTACTGACCTTTGACGTGGGCAACCGCGAGCAGTGCCGCGAGGTTCTGGAACAGGAAATCAGCACCTTTGGCGCATGGTATGGCGTGGTCAGCAATGCCGGGATAACCCGCGATGGCGCGTTTCCGGCGCTCAGCGACGAGGACTGGGATAGCGTCATCCACACCAACCTCGACAGTTTTTATAACGTTATTCATCCCTGCATCATGCCGATGATCGCAACCCGCAAGGGTGGGCGGATTATCACCCTGTCGTCCGTGTCAGGCGTGATGGGCAACCGCGGACAGGTGAACTACAGTGCCGCCAAGGCCGGTATTATCGGCGCCACCAAAGCGCTGGCCATTGAACTGGCAAAACGCAAAATTACCGTCAACTGCATCGCGCCCGGGCTGATTGATACCGGCATGATCGAGATGGAAGAGGCCGCGCTGAAAGAGGCCATGTCCATGATCCCGATGCAGCGCATGGGTCAGGCGGACGAGGTGGCCGGTCTGGCGAGTTATCTGATGTCAGACCGGGCAGGCTATGTGACACGCCAGGTGATCTCGATCAACGGGGGGATGTTATGACGCGTCGGGTGGTGATTACGGGAATGGGAGGCGTGACCGCCTTTGGCGAGGACTGGCCGACCATTTCACAGCGGCTGCTCGGCTACGAAAACGCCGTGCGCACCATGACAGAGTGGCAAGAGTATGCCGGTCTGCAAACGCTGCTGGCCGCCCCCATCGAGGATTTCACCCTTCCGGCACACTATACCCGCAAGCGTATTCGCGCCATGGGCCGCGTGTCGCTGCTCTCTACCCGCGCCACCGAAATGGCGCTTGAGCAGGCGGGCCTGATCGATGACCCGGTACTGACGCAGGGGCAAACCGGCATCGCCTATGGGTCGTCCACGGGCAGCACGGGCCCGGTAAGCGATTTTGCCTCCATGCTGATGGAAAAACACACCAATAACATCACCGGCACCACCTATGTGCAGATGATGCCGCACACCACCGCGGTCAATACCGGCCTGTTCTTTGGTCTGCGGGGGCGCGTCATTCCCACGTCGAGTGCCTGTACTTCCGGCAGCCAGGCGATTGGTTACGCCTGGGAAGCCATTCGCCATGGTTATCAGACCGTTATGGTCGCCGGGGGCGCCGAGGAGCTTTGTCCTTCAGAGGCGGCGGTATTTGATACGCTGTTCGCCACCAGCCAGCGCAACGACGCGCCGAAAACCACGCCGTCGCCCTTCGATACCGCGCGCGATGGTCTGGTCATCGGCGAAGGTGCAGGCACGCTGATTCTGGAAGAACTGGAGCACGCCAAAGCGCGCGGGGCGACCATCTACGGCGAAATCGTGGGCTTTGCCACCAACTGCGATGCGGCGCATATCACCCAGCCGCAGCGTGAAACCATGCAGATTTGCATGGAGCAATCGCTGGCAATGGCTGGTTTAGGCGCCACGGACATCGGGTATATTTCCGCCCACGGCACCGCCACCGATCGGGGTGATATCGCCGAAAGCCAGGCCACTGCGGCCATCTTTGGCGACAGGGTCCCCCTCTCCTCGCTGAAGAGCTATTTTGGCCATACGTTAGGTGCCTGCGGTGCGCTGGAAGCGTGGATGAGCGTGCAGATGATGCGTGAAGGCTGGTTTGCCCCGACGCTCAATTTAAGACAACCGGATGAGCAATGTGGTGCTTTAGATTATATTATGGGGGAAGCCCGTCAGATTGACTGCGAGTATCTGCAAAGCAATAACTTCGCGTTTGGCGGCATCAATACCTCAATCATTATCAAACGCTGGGCGTAACTATGTACCAGTTTATACTGGGAAAAATCTCCACCCTTTGCGCGGACCCGCTGGCGTCAACGCTCGCAGATATGGCACCTCAGGGTGCGCGAAACCGTTCCTGGCTGGCAGGCAGGACGCTGCTCGCCCGGACATTATCCCCGTCTCCGCTGCCCGATATCGTGTACGGTGAACAGGGGAAACCCGCCTTTGCGAAAGATCATCGACTCTGGTTTAACCTGAGTCATAGCGGGGACGACATTGCCCTGCTGGTGAGCGATGAAGGTGAAGTAGGCTGCGATATCGAAGTGATACGCCCGCGTGAAAACTGGCAGGCACTGGCGAACGCGGTTTTCAGCGTGGCGGAGCATGCAGAGCTGGAACGCGAAGCGCAGGAAGCGAAGCTCCCGGCTTTCTGGGGGATCTGGACGCGTAAAGAGGCGATTGTGAAGCAACGAGGCGGCAGCGCCTGGCAGATTGTCAGCATCGACAGTACCTCTGAGGCCCACTCGGTCAGCCAGCTTCAGTTTGGCTCGCTGAGTCTAGCCGTCTGCACGCCCACTCCGTTCACCCTTACCCCCGGGGCGATTTTTCACCACGAGATGTCCGGGGCAGGAATATCACCAGCACGCCCAGCATAATCAACCCGACACCCGCCAGCCCCTGCCACGAGAACGACTCACCCCAGCCGGGCAGCAGGATCGCCGCGCCCCACACCAGAATATAACTGAGGCTCAGCAAGGCATACGCTTTGCTGAGCGCCATGCGATGCAGCGCCAGATACCAGCAGCCCATAGAGGCCACATAGCCCATCAGCCCCAGCAGCAGCGCGCCGGTACCGGACGAAAAATGCCAGAGAGCCCTGAAAAATGCCAGCGCCTCGTCGACGGGCGGAAGCGCCTGCATGGCGCTGCGCAGCAGCAGCTGCGCGGCACTGACTAACGCCACGCTGCATAACGCCCAGCACGCCCCTTTCACAGGCTTCCTCCCAGCAGAACAATCCCGATCATAATCAACCCTACGCCCAGCCAGTGATGTCGGGCCACCTTCTCATGCCAGAGCCCCTTCGCCGCCAGCGTTACCCAGACAAAATTAAGGCTCAGCATGGGATAGGCGACCCCGACGGGAAGACGCTGCAATACCACCAGCCAGACCAGCATGCCGCAGCCCAGCGCCAGCAAGGCGAGCCCCAGCCAGAGCACAATATGCGCGCCACGCCGCCCGGTTTTCGCCGGACGGGTCGCTTGTTTCTGACAGAGCTGTCCCGCGCAGGTCAGCAGGCTTGCCAGCACCAGCCACAGCCAGGTCATCATTGCGGCAGATACTGCAGGTAAGCCAGCCGCCCCTGGATATACAGGTAGTCCGGCTTTGGCAGGTTATTCCGGTTCAGATCGTCGTTCTTCGACAGCAGGATCACCAGCGACACGCTCCCCTGCTGGCGGTGCCTCGCCAGCCACTGCGCAAAGTCATCTTTAGTGATAAAGCGGTCTTTCACGTCCGGATAATCCAGCCCGTAACGCAGCTCACCGCTCTGACCAAACATGATGATGTCATTACGTTTAAGCTCCCACGCCAGCCCTGCCGCCACGCCGACATTATCGGCCAGCACAAACCGGCTCTGCTGGAGCGGGTCGCGCACGGTATCCACCAGCGACTGTGGCTGTTTGGAGTCCACCACCAGGTTGGGAATGGCAAAACCAATCAGCAACGCCAGCCCGGCAGGGCACAGCGCCGCCAGCCACCAGCGCTGCTGGCTCCGTCTGAAGCTAAACCAGCCCACCACTGCCCAGACGAGGAAGGCCACCACCGCGCAGAAGACTTTATACAGCTCGACCGATGTCCAGACCGGGTGCTTAGCCAGCCCCCACGGCGACACGACTAACGCCGCGATGACACCGAGGGTACCGAACGCCAGGTTGATCCCGGCATTGATGCGTAACACGCTGGCCCCCTTTTCCGCAGCGAGGAAGGCATAACGTGCCATCAGGATCGCCAGCGGGGCAAAACACGGCAGGATGTAGGTAGGCAGCTTGCCTTTGGCAATGCTGAAGAATAAAAGCGGCATCACCACCCAACCGAGCAGATAAAGCCCGCCGCCTGCCGGATGTTTTTCACGCCAGCCCAGACGCAGCGCACCGGGCAACAGCGCCAGCCACGGCAGACTGCCCGCGACCAGGAATGGCAGGTAATACCAGAACGGGGCTTTGTGCTGGGCGTCGCTTTGGGCAAAACGCTGAATGTGTTCAACCCAGAAGAAGTAGCGCCAGAAATCGGGTTCACGCTGGGCAATCGCCAGCCCCCAGGGCAGGACAATAAGCACGCAGCTCAGGATCGCAAGCCCGCCAAAACTCAGCACCTCTTTCCAGCGCTTTTGGGCAATCACCCACGGCAGGACGCCAAGGACCGGCACCGCCAGGGCGAGAAAGCCTTTGGTCATCACCCCCATGCCGCAGGCCAGCCCCAGCACGATGTAGCCCCCCGCTTTGCCAGCCAGGGTCTGCGCCTGCGAGGCCAGCCAGAAACTGCACATTGCCGCCGCCAGCCACAGGGAGATGATGGGGTCGAGCACGGCATAGGTGCCAATGCCATAGACCAGAAACAGCGTCAGGAAGATAAGGCCGGAGAACAGGGCAACGCGTTTATCGCGCCAGAGTTGCCAGGCCATCCAGATAACCAGTAGCGCCGTCAGGCCGGTGGAAAAGATGGCCCCGGCGCGCACGGCAAAGTTTGTATGGCCAAACAGCAGTTGCCCGAGACTGTTGACCCAGTAGCCAGCAATCGGCTTTTCAAAGTAACGCAGCCCCAGAAAATGCGGCACAATCCAGTTGCCGGAGGCGAGCATTTCACGGCTGATTTCCGCATAGCGCGTTTCATCAGGCTGCCATAACAGACGGATATCAACCGGAATGAGATAGTAAACAATAAACAGGGCGAAAAGCCCTAAGCCATAACGGGCGACTTTCATGGTACCGGACTCACGGTTTGTTGATAGCCAAGCCAGCCTTCCCGGCCAGCCATTTCACTTCGCACAATTTTGCCGACAGGCAGCGTACTGAGATCGTCTGGCAGCAGGTCGATCAACGGGCAGAACTGAATCCCCTCCTGCGCCGCCAGCGTCAACAGCGCATCGAAATCATGCTGATACGCAATCCCTTCCACCTCGGCGTGGATGGTGTAGACCGGCGTGCCGGTGTCGCGATGTATACAGTCCAGAATGTAGCGGTTGAAGCCGTCGGCGGTCACCTCGCGCCCCACCACTTCATCCCAGGTGGGCAGGGTGACCGGGATTTGCACCGTGCCAACGCGGCTTTCACCGAGCTGCGGTAAAAAAGGTCCGCTGCCCCGGCAATCGCTGTTGTAGCGAAACGCGAACGGCTCTTTGGCTTTCACGACGCGTTGATCCGCACGCCATCCGGCCACGGCGGAGCAGCGCACCGACTGCCCGATAATGGCCTCCAGCTCCCGCAGACCACGCTCGATTTCCCGGGCCAGGCGAGGAATGTCCCAGACGCCCGCCCAGGCCTGCCAGGCATGGTGATCCCAGGCATGCAGGCCGACCTCATGGTGCTGAGCCGCTTCACGGATGATGGCTTCGTTACCCGCGCCGATACGCCTGCCGGGCCATGCGGTACCGGCCAGCAAAATATCCCAGCCGTAGAGCGATGCTGCGCGCGAGCGCAGCATTTTGAACAGAAATGCCGGTTTAACCAGACGCCATAAATGACGTCCCATGTTGTCTGGCCCCACGCTGAAGAAGATGCTGGCACGCACATCGTGCTTGCTCAGCAGCCTCAGCAGTCCGGGAACGCCGTCACGCGTTCCCCTGAAGGTATCGACATCAATGCGTAAACCGACTTTTTTCATGAGGCCTGTTCCGACAGCTCCACGGTGCGCAGGAAGAAATCGAGCGTCTCATCAATGGTCTGCTCCATCTTCACCGTTGGCGTCCAGTTCAGGCAGCGCTTCGCATTGCGAATGCTCGGCTTGCGGTGCTCAACGTCCTGGTAGCCTTTGCCATAGTAGCTGCTGCTTTCCACTTCGCGGAATCCTGCAAACGGCGGGAACTGGTTACGCAGCGGATGGCGCTCAAAGCTTGCCAGCAGCATTTCGGCCAGTTCACGAATGCTCGCTTCGTTATCCGGGTTGCCGATGTTGATGATCTCCCCGTTGCAGCGGCCATCCTTGTTTTCAATGATGCGGAACAGGGCTTCGATGCCGTCGCTGATGTCGGTGAAGCAGCGTTTTTGTTTACCGCCTTCAATGAGCTTAATGGGCGAGCCTTCCACCAGGTTCAGGATCAGCTGGGTAATGGCGCGGGAGCTACCAATGCGCGCCGCGTTCAGGTTATCCAGACGTGGCCCCATCCAGTTGAACGGCCGGAATAGGGTAAAGCGCAGCCCTTCTTTCTCGCCGTAAGCCCAAATTACGCGGTCCAGCAGCTGTTTAGAGACGGAGTAAATCCAGCGCTGCTTGTTGATCGGCCCAACCACCAGGTTAGAGGTATCTTCATCGAAGTTTTTATCAGTACACATGCCGTACACTTCGGAGGTGGACGGGAAGATGATGCGCTTATCGTATTTCACGCAGTCGCGGATAATCTTCAGGTTCTCTTCAAAGTCCAGCTCGAACACACGCAGCGGGTTGCGGGTGTACTCAATCGGCGTGGCAATGGCGACCAGCGGCAGCACCACGTCGCATTTTTTGATGTGGTACTCGATCCACTCGGAGTGGATGCTGATATCCCCTTCCACGAAATGGAAGCGCGGGCAGTCAAGGAAACGGCTGATGGCATCGGAGCCAATGTCGAGGCCATAAATTTCGTAGTTATCGTCTTTCAGCAGACGCTCGGTCAGGTGGTTACCAATAAAACCGTTTACGCCGAGGATCAGCACGCGGGTGCGGCGCTTAATTGCCACCACCGGGGCGCTGGTGATCAAGGCGCCGGGAACCAGCCCCAGAGACTGCGCCAGCTGCGCGCCCTGCACATAAACGCCGTTGTCGGTCTGACCGGTCACGATCTCCAGCGCCTGCTCGCCGCAGCTAACAATCAGCGGAGAGACAGAGACGATGGTGCCCGGTTTCGCGGCCGGGACATCGTCGCGCACGCGGGATTTCCAGACGATGAATTTGCTGACGCCGGCAAAGCTATACGCCCCCGGCCAGGGGTCGGTCACTGCGCGCACCAGGTTGTGCAACTGGCGGGCGGGCTTGTTCCAGTCCAGACGGCCGTCTTCCGGCGTGCGGCGGCCAAAACAACTCGCCTTGCTCTCGTCCTGAGCGGTCTCGCTGAAGGTGCCGTTCAGGATGGTCGGCAGTGCATCGCGCAGCAGGCTTTGTGCCACCGAGCAGAGTTTCTGATGAAGCTGCAGCGCCGTCTCATCCGCATCAATGGCAACACGCTGCTGCGCGATGATGGCACCCGCATCCGCGCGGTGCACCATGCGGTGCAGGGTCACGCCGGTTTCAGTTTCGCCATTCACCAGCACCCAGTTCAGCGGCGCGCGGCCACGGTAGGCGGGCAGCAATGAGCCGTGAAGGTTAAATGCCCCTTTCGTCGCCAGACGTAAAATATCGTCGCAAATCAGGTTGCGGTAGTAGAACGAGAAGATGACATCCGGGGCGGTGTCGCGAATGCGATCCACCCACAGCGGGTGGTTGATATCGTCCGGCGCGTAGACCGGAATGCCGCGCTCGGCGGCGATACGCGCCACGGAGCCAAAGAAGTTATTCTCGCCTGCGGCGTCCGGATGCGTGAAGATGGCAGCGATATCATAACCCGCTTCAAGCAGGGCAAGCAGGCCCGCGCACCCCATATCGTGATAGGCAAAGACAACAGCTTTCATGGGTGTTTTTCCTCTTGAGAGACTTTGTGTTCCTGGCGGACAACACGTTGAATAAAGTAGCGCGGACGTGCGCGAACATCGTTATAGATACGGCCAATGTACTCACCGAGCAGGCCCATCCCGACAAACTGGGCGCCGATGAACATGAACAGCACGGCAAAGAGCATGAACACCCCTTCCGCCGCCCACTGGGGGCCAAAGACCAGACGCAGGACGACCAGCAAAACGGAAAGCGTGAACCCGGCCAGCGCGATAATGCTGCCGAAGACGCTCAGCAGGCGCAGCGGCGTGGTGGTCAGGCAGGTGATGAGGTCGTACATCAGGTTGATAAGACGCATAAAGCTGTACTTCGACTCCCCATGCTCACGCTCGGCGTGCAGCACCGGGATCTCCGTCGCCTTACGGGCAAAGGTATTCGCCAGAATCGGAATGAAGGTGCTGCGTTCATGGCAGTGCAGCATGGCGTCGACAATATGGCGGCGATAGGCGCGCAGCATGCAGCCGTAATCGCCCATCGCTTTGCCGGTGGTGCGCTGGATCAGGCGGTTGATGGTGCGGGAAGCCAGCTTGCGGAACAGGCTATCCTGACGATTCTGCCGTACCGTACCTACCACGTCGTACCCTTCGTCGGCTTTGGCGACCAGCCGGGGGATCTCCTGCGGCGGGTTTTGCAGATCGGCATCCAGCGTGATGACCAAATCCCCCGTCACGTGGCTGAACCCGGCCATAATGGCCGAATGCTGGCCATAGTTGCGGTTAAGCAGCACCGCGACGATATGGCTGCCTTCGGCCTGCGCAGCCTCGGTCAACATCAGGGCGGAGTTATCGCTGCTGCCGTCATCCACCAGCAGGATTTCGTAGGCTTTGCCCAGCGTCTCGCAGGCGGCGGTGGTGCGGCGGATCAGTTCGGGCAGACTCTCCTGCTCGTTATAAACGGGGATCACCACAGAAACTTTTTGTACAGGCGGCGCACTGAACATATCAATGTCCTGCAAGCTGATGGAGCGCGGTAATGACGCGGGTTGTGTCGTCATGAGTCATGTCCGGGAAAAGTGGGAGAGAACAAATACGCGCGCTGTTCCATTCAGAATGCGGGAGCGATACATCAGGAAAACGCTCGCGGTAGTATTTTTGGGTGTGTGCCGCGCGGAAATGCAGGCCAGTGCCGATGCCCTTCTCCTTCAGGGCCGCCATCAGGTTATCGCGGGAGATCCCGCAGCGGGCTTCATCCACGCGAATAATAAACAGGTGCCAGGCGTGCACATGCGGCCATGAGGGAATAGTGAGCGGCTGGAACGGCGTGTCGGCCAGCTCGCGCAGGTAGCGTTCGGCGATGTCCTGACGGCGTTTATTGGCCTGTTTCAGTTTGCCCAACTGCACCAGCGCCAGCGCGGCGTTGATATCCGCGAGGTTGTATTTAAAGCCGGGCGCGATCACTTCGGCCTGCGGCGCGCGGCCGTGGGTCTGGCGGTCATAGGCATCGACGCCCAGACCGTGGAATTTCAGGCTGCGGATTTTTTGTGCCAGCTGTTCGTCATCCGTCACCACCAGACCGCCCTCGGCGCAGGTCATGTTTTTAATGGCGTGGAAGGAGAAAATTGCCGTGCCCTGCCAGCCCACGTGGCGGTCTTTGTAGTACGTGCCCGCGGCGTGTGCCGCATCTTCGATCACCGGAATACCGTGACGTTCCCCCACCGCGCGGATAGCATCGATATCACACGGCGCACCGGCGTAATGCACCGGGATAATCGCTTTGGTACGCGGCGTAATCGCGGCGTCTATCGCGTCCGGGGTGACCATCAGGGTATCTTTGTCCACATCGATCATCACCGGGTTTGCCCCCAGCAGAACGATCATATTCAGCGTGGAGACCCAGGTCAGGGAGGGGGTGATGACGTCATCGCCAGGGCCAATACCCAGCGCCATCAGGGTGACGTGCATCCCGGCCGTTGCCGAACTGACGGCAATGGCGTGGTGATTCCCGGTCAGCTGACAAAATGCCTCTTCAAGCGCCTGATTTTTCGGCCCGGTCGTGATCCAGCCAGAGGTTAATACCTCCTGCAACGCCGCGATTTCCTCATTACCCATTGAGGGGCGGGAAAAAGGCAAAAAATCAGGTGATGCTGCCAACTTACTGATTTAGTGTATGATGGTGTTTTTGAGGTGCTCCAGTGGCTTCTGTTTCTATCAGCTGTCCCTCCTGTTCAGCTACTGACGGGGTGGTGCGTAACGGCAAAAGCACCGCCGGACATCAGCGCTATCTCTGCTCTCACTGCCGTAAAACATGGCAACTACAGTTCACTTACACCGCCTCTCAGCCCGGTACGCACCAGAAAATCATTGATATGGCCATGAATGGCGTTGGATGCCGGGCAACTGCCCGCATTATGGGCGTTGGCCTCAACACGATTTTCCGCCATTTAAAAAACTCAGGCCGCAGTCGGTAACCTCGCGCATACAACCGGGCAGTGACGTCATTGTCTGCGCGGAAATGGACGAACAGTGGGGTTACGTCGGGGCTAAATCACGTCAGCGCTGGCTGTTTTACGCGTATGACAGGATACGGAGGACGGTTGTGGCGCACGTCTTCGGTGAACGCACTCTGGCCACACTGGAGCGTCTTCTGAGCCTGCTGTCGGCCTTTGAGGTCGTGGTATGGATGACGGATGGCTGGCCGCTGTATGAATCACGCCTGAAGGGAGAACTGCACGTTATCAGCAAGCGATACACTCAGCGAATTGAGCGGCATAACCTGAATCTGAGACAACATCTGGCACGGCTGGGACGGAAGTCGCTGTCGTTCTCAAAATCGGTGGAGCTGCATGACAAAGTCATCGGGCATTATCTGAACATAAAACACTATCAATAAGTTGGAGTCATTACCTGCCGATTGAAGCGCGTTTACATCGTGAAATTACGGGAATGCTGAAAAGTATCACGTTGAGCCGCAGCGCAACCGGGAAATACTACGCGTCGTTACTCTGTGACGACGGGATGGAAGCGCCGGCAAAGCCCGCATTGATATCAAATGTGACAGGGCTGGATATGGGGCTGGCGCATTTTGTCATCAAATCGGACGGCAATAAAATTGCCAGTCCCCGCCACCTAATCAATGCAAGTCGCAACCTGCGCCGGAAGCAGAAAGCACTGTCCCGTAAGAAAAAAGGGAGCGCAAACAGGCGCAAAGCCAGAATACAACTTGCAGCCGTTCACGAACGGGTAGCCAGTGCCCGTGCCGATTTCCAGCACAAGTTATCTCGCGCAATTGTTGACGAAAACCAAGCGGTAATTGTCGAGACATTGAAAACGGCAAATATGATGAAAAATCACCATCTGGCTCGTGCGATAGGCGATGCTGGATGGTCTGGATTCATCACAAAACTGGAATACAAAGCAACAGAGAAAGGTGTGCATCTGGTGAAACTGGATCAATGGTTCGCCAGTTCGAAAACCTGCCACTGCTGCGGTCACAAAATGTCGGAGATGCCATTACATAAGCGCATCTGGCAGTGTCCAGAGTGTGGAGTTGAACATGACCGCGATATCAATGCGGCGCTCAACATCAAACGCAAGGGCATACTGGAATTACAAGCGGCGGGGCTCGTCGTTTCTGCCCATGGAGGCCAGCGTAAATCCGTCACACAGACGGTTGCGGCTTAAGAAGTGGGAAGCCTCGCCCGACAGGGCGGGGGGCAGTCACGGATCATGTTTGCTGCAACATTTCTTCTGGTGTGGATATTCACCCTTCCAGGTGATTTCTATAGAAAAAAAGCCAGACATTGATACAATCGCTGCGGGTGCTTGAGGCTATCTGCTTCAGGCATTACCCGACAAGCAGATAGAAGAAAGCCCCAGATAACATTACGCGTCTGTACTGACCCCAAAAAGTTGGACAGTTAAACACGAGGCACATAGGTCTGGGTTC